>PLZT01000448.1:0-2653 GCA_003152255.1 Methylocystaceae bacterium
CGGGATGGGTTGAGTTCGATCCCACGAATGGCATTGTCGGCAACAGAAACCTGATCCGCGTCGCTGTCCCGCGCGATCCGCGTCAAGCGCTACCACTATCGGGCACGTTCGAGGGCGCTGCAACGGATGCGTTGGACATGACCGTTTCCGTGGAGACACGCGAAATCAAGGGGGAGAAAGAAAATCCCATTACCGTTAGGCCGCCTGGGAGAGACATGGAATAAGTGGCGAGTCCGCCTCAATCCTGGCCTGACTGACGATGTGTGTGGTCCAAAACAAATGGGCCGCCCTGTCTGCAAGCGATCAAAGCGGCAAGGAGACTTTCCTCGTATGGGGGCTTCGGCGAGGCCGTCGTCAAGGGCGCGTTTCGTGATCATGTATCCGGCCAATTTGTGCCGGTCAATGGTCGGCGGGCTTCGCCAGCCCGCTCACCAGGTGGCGAACATGATCGCCACGACTACCGCCATGATCACAGTGCACAACCACCCCATCGCCCATAGCAGCCGCGGCAGCACGAAACGGCCCATCACGTCGCGGCGCATCGCCATGAGCATGATGATCGCCATCAGCGGCACCGCGACAACGCCGTTGATAACCGCCGACCAGAACAGCGCCTTGATGGGATCGAGGCCGACGAAGTTGATGCCGATTCCGACAAGCGTGGACGCCGAGATCGTGCCATAGAACGCCTTGGCGTCGAGCGGCTGCCGGTCGAGGCCTGTGGTCCAACCCAGCGCCTCGCCGATCGCGTAGGCGCCGGACCCCGCGAGTACGGGCACGGCGAGAAGGCCGATACAATGATGCCCGCCGCGAACAGTGCGAACGTGAACACCCCGGCGATCGGCCGCAGCGCCTCCGCGGCCTGGGCGGACGTCTGGATGTCCTTGATGCCGTGCGCGTTCAAGGTCGCCGCGGTGGCGACGATGATGAACAGGCTGATCATGTTCGAGTAGCCCATCCCAACATAGGTGTCCAAACGCATCCGCGAGATCTCCACCGGCGCCTGCTCCGGCGCGTCAAGGAGCGCGTGCGCGGTGGGATCGATACGCTGATCCTCAGCCTCCTGCGAGGCTTGCCAAAAGAAACAGTATGGCGTGATCGTCGTGCCCAGCACCGCGACAACGGTGACGACGTAGTCCTTATTAAGGGAGAAAGCTGGCACGAAGGTGCTGTAGAGGACCTTCCCCCAGGGANNAGGTGCAGCCGACGGCGAAGGCCACGACATAGAGGCCGACCGGTCCGCCCACCAGTAGGTTCACCGCCGCGGCCATCGCGCCGAGGTCGGCGCCGAGATTGATCATGTTCGCCAGCAGCAGCAGCCCTACAATCGGGTAAAGCAGCCAGCGCGAGTAATGCGCGTGTATGTTGCCGGCGATGCCCTGGCCGGTGACACGGCCCATACGCGCGCTGATTTCCTGGATCGCCACCATCAACGGGAAGCAGAACAGCATCACCCAGCACATCGCGTAGCCGAACTGCGCGCCGGTCTGCGAGTAGGTGGCGATCCCGCTCGGATCGTCATCGGACGCGCCGTTGATCAACCCCGGTCCAAGGCGGCCGAGCAACCCCTTGTGCGCCGTGTGGCCAGCGGCGCGGCGGCGTGCGATGCGGGCCGCTAACACGGGGATCGGAGCGGCGTCGGTGCTGGTGTTGGTCATTGGGTGAACTTCACATTCGGTTGCGGCTGACGCGGAATGGATCGGAGGGCCCGTTCGCTTAAGACCGCACGGTTAAGTCCCTCGTTGGAACGTGGCTTCCTGGCGTTGCCTTGCCCGCTCGACAAGGTCAATCGGCAGTTCCAGGCATCGCGCCCGAACGCGCTGTGGGTGTCGGATTTCACCTACGTCGCGACTTGGGCCGGCTTCGTCTATGTCGCCTTCGTCTTCGACACATTCGCGCGAAGGATCGTCGGCTGGCGCGCCTCGCGCACGGCGCATGCCGGCTTCGTGCTCGACGCGCTCGAGCAGGCGTTGTGCGACCGCCGGCCCGTTCGCGGCGGCGGCCTCGTGCATCACAGCGACCGCGGCGTGCAATATGTCTCGATCAAATACACGGAGCGCCTGAAAGAAGCGGGCGTCGAGCCGTCCGTCAGTAGCGTCGGCGACAGCTATGACAACGCGCTCGCCGAGACGATTAATGGGCTTTACAAGGCCGAGGTCATCTGGCGGCGTGGACCATGGCGCAATTTCGAGGCGGTCGAGTTCGCTACGCTCGAATGGGTCGACTGGTTCAACAACAAGAGACTGCCGGAGCCGATCGGGAACATTCCCCCGGCAGAAGCCGAAGCGCGCTATTATGCGCAACTCAACGAGCCCGCCATCGCGGCGTGACTCAAACGAAATGGCCTCGGGCAAACCCGGGGCGGTTCATTGCCTCACAATAAGGTAAACTCGACACTCGCACTCATTTCGCGTTCACGATCAAAAGCGGGGCCGGCGCCAAAGCGCCAATCCTCCCCTTCAAATTTTCGTGGGCGCTTTCCCAAAACCGTCAGGCTTCTTGCCTTCGGGATCAAGCTTCAACAACGCCTCGTTGACTTCGTCGAGAGGCGGACGCCCGCCGCCTGTCATGTTTTCGTCTGTCGCTCGCTGCAAGGCGCGGGCGTCGAGCTCCCACCGCTTTAGAACTTCTATTTTTTGAGGTCGCGTGAGAC
>PLZT01000448.1:2697-2834 GCA_003152255.1 Methylocystaceae bacterium
TTGTCGAAAGAGATACGATCTCCGCAGCCGAACTCACTCTGTTCGAGAGTTCAATGGGATAAGCCAGTTGAACATTCGTTCCATCCAGCATCTCGAGAATATGTATTGCTAGCTCCTGGTGCGTAGATGGCTTGCAT
>PLZT01000672.1 GCA_003152255.1 Methylocystaceae bacterium
AAGTGCGCAGCACGCTGCGCGCTGCGAGCCGCAGGGTGGCCGAAGCTCCGATGGGACCCGCGACGATCTTACGCGATTTGAACGAACTCCTATTCGATGATCTGAACAGGGCCGAATTATTCATTACGATGTTCTATTTTAAATACTTTCCAGACAGCCGCATTTTGAAATACGCCAACGCCGGCCATAACTGGGCCTTGTTACTGCGGCGCGAAGAGGCGACCTGCACGCCTCTCGACGCCGAGGGATTGGTGCTAGGCGTGTGGCGCGAGGTCGAGTTCGAGGAGAGGAGCGTCAGTTTGGCGATCGGCGATAAATTGTTGCTATACACAGACGGAATCACCGAAGCCCAAAATGAGGAAGGGACGTTTTTCGGGATGGATCGGCTCTGCGGGCTGTTTGCCGCTTACCGAGAAATGTCGCCAGAGGCGACAATCGGGAAGCTCCTGGCCGACTTGCGCGCGTTCTGCGGCGAGACGCCGCTTCGTGACGACATCAGCATGGTGGTTCTGCGAGTGCGGTAACCCAATCGCATCGACGTCAACGGGGAACGTTGACACAGGCGGCATGGGAAAAAGGCGCACGCGGGAACGTCTTGGTCATCACGATCGAACTCCATAGCCTTATATTCGCGAGACACAGGGCGCAGAGCCCAAGGAGCAAACGTCGGAGGCGACCAGAATCCCCTCGGCGCGGAAAGATCGAGGACGGGTTCATGTCCATTGGGAGCCAAGTCAAGCCGCTCGGGCGACGGAAAATCGGCCTCGCTTTGAGCAGCGGCGTAGCAAGAGGATGGGCGCATATCGGCGCCTTGCGGGCGTTGCGACGATTTGGAATCGAATTCGACATAATGGCCGGCTGTTCCGCTGGAGCCCTGGTCGGCGGTTGCTATCTCGCTCAAAAACTCGACGAATTGGAGACATGGGCGACTACGCTCAATAAGCGCAAGCTCATCAGCTATCTCGACCTGCATCTGGGCCGGGGCGGATTGATCCGGGGCGACAGACTCGTCGCGGATTTGCGGCGTCTCCTCGGACCGCTGCGTTTCGACGATTTGCGCATCCCCTTTGTCGCCGTTGCGACCGACCTCGGGACGGGACACGAGGTCTGGCTGCAAACGGGAGACCTCACCGAAGCACTACGCGCATCCTTCGCAATGCCGGGTCTTTTCCCGCCGATCGAGGTTGAGAATCGCTGGTTGGCTGACGGCGCGCTTGTCGATCCGCTGCCCGTCGCGGCGTGTCGCGCGCTGGGCGCGGATCTCGTCATCGCGGTCAATCTCAATACGGACATCATTGGGAAAGTCCGCCGTCCTCGAAGCGGAGCGTCCACCCTCATGGGGTTTGATCCTGCGCCGCTCATGGAAGAAAGCGCGCAAGCCGCCTCGACCTCCTTCGCGGACAGCATCACGCGCGGCGTCTTTCGCCGCGAAAGCGATAAACCAAGCATATTCAGCGTGATGACGACATCGCTCAGCATCATGCAGGATCGCCTCACGCGTTCGCGTCTTGCGGGCGATCCGCCGGATGTGCACATCACCCCGCTCGTCGGCCATATCGGTCTGCTCGAATTCGAGCGCGCGGAGGAATTGATTCGCGAGGGGGAAGAGGCTGTCGAACGCAAACGCCCCGAACTCTTGAACGCCATGCAGGCGATGGGGTTTACGTCTACGCCGTGATTACGCCGATGAATTGACAGGGAAAGGATTTCCGATTGGAATCCGGCGCGAACGAAGATAGGTTTCGCGAGACCCTGCGCGATTCCGTGGCGAAAACATCGTCAAACACAAGGACGAGCCGAGACCGGCTTTCATCAGTTTAATTGTTGGCACGATCGGCTAGGCATCAAGCGCCCTAGAGCTGACTACGTTGGCGTTCCCCAGCTTTTAAATGGTCGCCCATTCAACCGTGAAGTGCAACAGGCGGGTTAAGCGGCGATCAGGAAAACCTCGCTTGGGGTTTGGTAGCCGAGTATCTTGCGGGGGCGGGAGTTGAGTTTGTCTTCGACCCTTTGGACGTCGGCGTTAGACAAGGTAGAGAAGTCTGTGCCTTTTGGGAAGTACTGCCTGACGAGGCCGTTTGTGTGTTCGTTGAGGCCGCGTTCCCACGAGTGATAAGGCTTCGCAAAGTAGGATTTGGCGCCCAATGCGCCGGCGACTTGCGCCCTTGCCCCCGCCCTTTTTACCAGCCCCTATGCTCCGCCATGTCGTCTATGCATCGCTGTTGCACTTCGGAGTTGAAACGGCGGGTGTTTTCGACAGATTGGAATTGAAATAGCGCGGGTCGTCGGACACCTCTTCTCCAACCCAAGGCGGCCGCACGAAGTTTTCATTCTCGAAGGACAACTCGATTTCCGCAACGAGCAAGCCTTCGTTGTCGCCATGAAAAACATCGATCACCCAAACATGATCGCCGACTTTCTGCTCGTATCGAGTCTTTTCGATCAATGGTCGCTCGCATAAACAATCGAGTTGAATTTCGGCGTCGGCTGAGGGTATCGGATACTCGAATTCGAGCCGGCTGAATTTATTCGAGCGCCCTTTGATCGTGAGAAAAGCTTCCTTCCCGGCGATGCGGACGCGAACCACGCGTTCTATGATGTTTGACAAATAGCCTTGGGGATATAAGACGCCGTCGTCCTCGGGTTTCCATATCTCCCGGTTGACCAAAAACTTGCGTTCGATTTCGACAGCCATGTTTCCTCCTTCAGCCAACGCCAAACGCGCCTATCATGGGCGCACCAGCAGTCGTTTCATGGTCTACAAACAAAGCTTCTATCTTGCCGTCCTCGCGCGCAATTGTGACTCTGGGAGCATCGCAAATCTCGCCAGCGGATTTAATTTCGTTCAATCCAACCATCGACTAACGACCGGATCAATCCTCCAAATCGCGATGTCTCTATTCCAATCGCGTGACAGGGCTACGTGCGCGAGATCAAAAATTGTGGTCTCTCGCAAGTGATTACTGACAGCCGCGATCCTGCAACGCGGCGAGGAGATCAAAAGCGCCGGCGGCTATCTGCGGGTTTTGACCGCGAAGGCGAGGGCAGGGGAGTTTTCGCTCGGGCCCGTGCTGATGGCGCTGCTGCGAGGAAATGCCGCGAAATCGGCGCGCGAGCGGAGGGCGGTGGGATGATTGGGCTCGCCGCAGACGATGGCGAGAGCGAGAGGGCAGCCGTGCCGATTCGTCGCCAAAAAAATGTCGCCAAGACAACTCTGGCCGTCTCCATTCGATTGAGCCATTCTCGACGAATGGCCCGAGCGTTCGAGGGAGGGCGCCGATGACGACAGACACCGCTGCTCAGCTGGCGATTTTAACGGATGCGCTGACCGAGATCGTCGATTTGGCGACAGCCCACCCAAAAGCCGTGGCGCCGCCGGCGCAAGTGCTGGCGCGGGCAGGGGACATCGCCGCCGAAGCTCTGGCGGTCGCCGCGACTTACGGGCGCTTGCCGCCGTTTGCCCAGGCGGCCGAGACGCCGGACGACGCGGCGAATTCCGACCCGCCGGCGTCGCCGTGACGGCGGATTAACGGCTTGTTAACCATCAAAGCGCCGGGGGCGTCGGCCAGAAAAGACGTCCGATAATGCCGGCTTATCGGACATTTTGGGGATCCCTTGGAAATCCGGGAATGTCGCCGCCTTTAGATCGCTGGACAGCGTTCCGAGGCGTCGGATTTTTCCCCAAATCTCCCTCGGTTCGCTGGACTCCGGTCCTTGATCGACTGGACAGTCGACCCTGGATGAGTGGACTCCGCGCCCCAAATTGCCCGCATTTCCCGACGGTCATGAACATCGAGCGTGTCGATCTGGTCCTCCATGCGTCGCCGACCGTCGCGCTCGCATGTTTCCAGCGATCCAGGGTAAAATTCCACCGATTTAGAGATATTCCACTGAATTAGGGTCAGCCAAATGTGTTGAAAATCAATCGAAGGAGTCCAGCGATCTTGAGTAAACGACACGGTTTGTCGTTTGCGTTCGTTGGCTGGACGGCCGGCAAAAACGCAATCCAGGCGTCGGAATTTTCGCCGGTTCGTTGGACTCGCTTCGCGCCGGATCAGTGGACCGGCGCACGCAAACGCCCGGAAACGGCTGATCTCGGGTTGGTCCGATCGCGATCGAAGGAGCCGAAGGCAGTCCAGTGAATGACCGCAAAAGTCCACTGATCTAACGCGAGTCCACCGATCCAGCGCGAAGCCGAAATGAGAGAAATCAGATGGTTGGCGGTCCACTCAATAAGCGCGAGCGACAGGACCTGTCGTTTGCGCTCATTGGGCGGACTCCGTCGGATTGTGCGCTCCAGGCGTCGGATTTTCGCGTTTCAACGGCGGACCGGGTTCGCGCTTTATCGGCGGACTGCCCCCCCTGCTCCGCCTGCGAAATCAACGAGACGAGCGCCCGGGGGCGCCGTCGTCGGCTCTAAAAGTCAGTCCGGTCAATGAGCGCAAGAGAGTCCGCTTTTTTACCGCGAGTC
>PLZT01000241.1:0-10609 GCA_003152255.1 Methylocystaceae bacterium
CGATAGCGCCAGGCCCGCTCATGATTGCGCTCGGCCTTGCTTCGCTGATATTCGCCGGCTTCATGCTCTACCGCCGCGACGACATCAAGCGACTGTTCGCCTATTCGTCCATCGAGCATATGGGCATCATCACCTTCGCTTTCGGCATGGGCGGACCACTCGCCAATTTCGCCGGACTTCTTCACATGACGATGCATAGTCTGACCAAGTCGGCGATCTTTTTCGCGGTCGGCCATATCGCGCAGGTCAAGGGCACGCAGAAGATCGCCAATATCCGAGGACTGACCGAAAGCCATCCGGTGCTCGGCTGGGGGCTTGTCGCCGGCGTCATGGCCATCGCCGGTCTGCCGCCGTTTGGCGTCTTCATGAGCGAGTTTCTGGTCGTGAGTTCGACATTCGCGCGCCAGCCGCTGCTCGCCATCCCGCTCGCTTTCGGTTTGCTCGTCGCGTTTGGCGCATTATTGCTACGCGTTATCGGATTGGCCTTTGGGGAGCCGTCGGACTCGGTCGGCGAGGTTGAAGCCTCCATCGTCCCGCTCTTTTTGCATCTTGCGCTGGTGTTGCTGATGGGAATCTGGCTGGAGCCTCACATCGCGGTTTGGTTTCAAAATGTCGCGGGACTGCTTGGATAAGTCTTCGTTGAATAAGTCTTGGAAGGAGCAAGGGACACGACATGATATCGCTTCGAGAGACGATGCGAGGCGGGCGCGGAATCGAGCAATCCCGCCCTTGGCCGCGTCATGTCGTCGATCACACCGGCTGGCTGCGCGCGATCCGGGAAATCAGCAAGGGCCACGGCGACTTGTTGGGCCTTTGGAGCGATGGCGCCGATGTTCACATGCTCTTATTGGATCATGAATCTTCAGACATCGGGATTGTCAGCAGCGAATGCCCCAACGGACGTTTTCCCTCCGTCGCCCACATGCATCCGCCGGCCTTGCGGCTGGAGCGCGCAATTCGCGACATTTACGGAATCGAAGCGGACGGATCGCCCGATACTAGGCGTTGGCTCGATCACGGCCGTTGGGGCGTGCGACATCCCGGGGCGAAGCCGGAACCGTCCGAAGCCTCTGGAGACGCTTACGCCTTCCTCGCCGCGGAAGGCGCGCCGCTCCATCAAATCCCGGTGGGGCCCGTGCATGCCGGCATTATCGAGCCCGGCCATTTCCGTTTTTCAGCGAATGGGGAGGTGGTCGTCCGCCTCGAGGAACGGCTCGGTTACGTCCATAAAGGCATAGAACAATTGATGGTCGATGCGCCGATCGATCGAGCCGCGCGTCTCGCGGGCCGCGTTTCCGGCGATAGCACCGTCGCCTACTCCCTCGCTTTCGCCAACGCCGTTGAAGCCGCGCTCGAAATCCAGGCGCCGCGCCGCGCCGTTTACCTACGGGCCTTAATGGCCGAACTGGAGCGTCTCGCCAATCATATCGGCGACATCGGCGCGATCTGCAACGACGCCTCCTTTTCACTGATGCACACGCACGCCAGCATTCTCCGCGAGCGCGTTCTTCGAGCCTCGCGCCTGTGTTTCGGCCACAGGCTCATGATGGACCGTATCGTCCCCGGCGGGGTCGTCGACGATTTGACCATGGAAGGCGTCGTGGCCCTGCATGCTTTGCTGAGCGGCGCGAAAAAAATCATTCCTCGCTTTATCGACCTTTATGGCGACACCACGTCGATACAGGATCGCACGGTCGGCGCGGGATTTCTGGGTTCCGAACTGGTCAAACAATATGCTTGTGGCGGCGTCATTGGACGCGCCTCTGGCCGCGGTTTCGATGCGCGGAGAACGCCGGGCTATGCGCCTTATCCGGAACTCTCCTTCAAGGTCGGATCGGCCCACGCGGGCGACGTCGATGCGCGGGTCTGGGTGCGTTTCGACGAGATCAAGGCGTCGTTCGGGCTGATCGAGCAGATTCTCGACAAGATGCCGGAAGGGCCGATTCGAATCGAGAATCTGCCCGAAAAGAGCGAGCCCCGCGAAGGCGCCGCGCTTATCGAGGGTTTTCGCGGCGACATTTTCGTCTGGGTGAGACTGGACGCCTCGGGCGCCGTGCGGCGATGTCATTTGCGCGATGCGTCCTGGCTTCAATGGCCGCTGCTCGAAGCGGTGATCGAGGGGAATATCGTCGCGGATTTTCCGCTCTNNGTTCCAGGGGTTGCTTCGTTCGCCGTTGACCGAGCCCGCGCCGGCGTTGGACGAAGCCGCGGTCGCGGAACTTGCGAGCGCGCTTGAAAAGGCGAGCCGTCGCAGGCTCGGCCGAAGCCTTTCGATCCGCGAAGTCGACGCCAGCTCGTGCAATGGCTGCGAACTCGAGATTCACGCGCTCGGAAACGCGTTCTATGATCTCGAAAGATTCGGATTGCGTTTCGTGGCGTCGCCGCGACATGCCGACGTTCTGCTGGTGACTGGTCCCGTGACAAAAAACATGCGCGAGGCGCTGGAGCGGACTTACGCGGCGACGCCCGACCCGAAATGGGTCGTCGCCGTCGGCGATTGCGCCTTTGATGGCGGCGTGTTCGCCGGCGGCTACGCCTGTGTCGGCGCGGTCTCCGAGGTGATCCCCGTCGACCTCCACATTCGCGGCTGTCCGCCAGAGCCAATCGCCCTTTTGAAAGGCCTCATCGCGCTCGTCCAAAATTGAACGCGGCATACGCCCAAGCAATTGGCGCGACATCCTCGAACACTGAAGAACTGAGGCAGGCATAGGAATGCGATCCCTTGCGACTTTCGACGCGCGACGTGGCGAAATCGCCATCATCGAGAACCGGACGACGGGCGCGCGTTCCTATTTTGAAGATGGCGTGTTTCAGTCCGAGGCGACGCCAGATGGGACCAGTCTATTCGCCTACGTGCATCTCATGGCGCGCTTGTTATGGCCCGCATCTGACGTGCTGTTGCTGGGCTGCGCCGCGGGTTCGCTCGCGACAATGCTTCAACTCCAGGGAAAACGCGTCACCCTTGTGGACGACAATCCATTGAGCTTTGACATCGCGCGGCAATTTTTTGGCCTGCCAAGCGAGGTGGTTTGCGTCATCGACGATTTCCGCGACTATCTCGCGAGGCAACGAGCTTGTTTCGACGCAATCGGAATCGATATCGGCGCGCCCGGCATGCGCTTCGACGAACAATTCGACCCCAACGTCTGCCGGAGGGTGCGCTCGCGCCTCGCGACGAAGGGGCAAATTGTTATGAATATCGTAGCTTCTCATGACATTGATCCAAAACCTGACCGTATCTTGGCGATGCTTGCCGCCGATGATCTCAATGGATGGATTTACGATCGTCCCGGTAAGATCAATCGAAACGCGATTTTGGCCGCCGTGCCCTGGAACTGGCCGTACCTTGGACCGCGCCTAGACCGCGACAATCTCCACATTGAGCGGGTTGAATGGCGCTGTCGTCGCGAGCGCCGTCGCATGGGGATCCAGAATCTTCCGAATACAGTGCGTTAATACCAGCCCTCGCTGACGCAGACTCACGAAGGGGATTCCCGAATCGGCTGAAATCTGATTCGGCTTGGCGACCACGAGGAGGTTCGTCATGGCGGCGGCGATTGGGCTTCGAGAGGATTATGATGCGGGTGCTGTGCGGTCGATAGCCAAGCGCGCGAAGGACGGGCCGCAAGCGCGCCGGCTGTTGGCTCTCGCCTCGATCTACGACGGCTGCGCGCGAAGCGAGGCGGCGAAGATCGGCGGGGTCGGGCTTCAGGTCATCCGCGATTGGGTATTGCGCTTCAACGCCTATGGCCCTGACGGACTCGTCGACCGCAAGGCGCCCGGACAGGCTCCAAAGCTGAATGACGCGCACCGCGCGGCGCTGATGAAAATGATCGAGGACGGTCCAACACCGGCGATCCATGGCGTTGTGCGCTGGCGGATCGTCGATCTTTGCCAGTGGGTGTTCGAGGAATTTCGCATCCCCGTCGCCGAGCAGACGATGAGCCGACAACTGCGCGAGATGGGCTACCGTAAGCTCTCGGCGAGGCCGCGCCATCATGCGCAAGGGGCGATCGAGAATTTTAAAAAAGATTCCAGACCCGCCTGGAGGAAATCGCGTGCGAAAAAGGCCTCTCACCCGACAAGATAGAAATTTGGTTCCAAGATGAAGCCCGCGTCGGCCAGAAGAACAAGATCACCCGCCGATGGGCCAAGCGCGGCTCAAGGCCCAGCGCCCCGAAGGATCAAGAACCTCTTCAACCTATATCTTCGGCGCCATTTGCCCCAAGGAAGGCAAGGGCCATCGGATTGCGAGATTGGGCGCATCGGTTTTGATCAGCGAGGGTTGGTATAACGCCATCCTCGATCCTCGGCGGGGGCAAAACACCGGTTACTTTTCGTCGGCAAGGAGCGCAAGTTCAATCGTCGCTTCGCGCAAATGCGCAGCCATTATCTCGTCGAACCGGTCGCCTCCACACCGGCGTCAGGTTGGGAGAAAGGCCAGGTCGAGAACCAGGTTGGCTTGGCGCGAGAGCGGTTCTTCACGCCGCGCCCGCGGGTCAAAAGCTATGACGAGATGAACGCCTGGCTTCTCGACAAATGCGTCGCCTTCGCCAAGGCGCGGTTGGGCGCGTAGACATAGGCGACCGCCGGCGGATCGGACCCACCCCACGGCCGATCGTCCCAACGTCTTCTCGCGCTCGAGGGCGGCCAGTGCCACTTTCGCCTTGAAGGCCGGTGCGCGGTTCCGCCGAATGCGCTTCGTCATCTCACCTCCTGATTCGCCGCGAGAAGCCTCGCCGCTGTCAGGCTCACGCCGCTGTCTAAATTTGCGAGGCCGGCTCTCTCCCTCAAGTAGTAGTGTTCGACACCTCCACTTTGGCGCATCGAAAGGTCGATCAACTTTCGCTCAAGCTTCTTTGCAAGTAAATGCAACGCGTCTGCCCGGGGTGAGCGAAAACCACGCGGATTTCCAATCCGCAAGACATGGAGCCGAAATCCGCCGAGCGCCCGCATGCCGAAAATTTCTCAGTTGCGATTGACGGATCGTGATCGCGGCGCATATCTAACCAGCGTGCCAGTGGTAATAGAGGAGGGACTTTGCTATGGCGCAGGCGAAGCATGTCTCGAAGGTCAAACGATCGGGTAACGCCGTCAAGGCGCTCGGAATCGCGGGAGCATCCTTGGCGGCGTCGGCCAGCGGATCGACGGCCATGATGATGATGGATACGACCCCGTTTGATGTCGGAAATCCTGATCAGGCATACACGCTCAACGACGAGGAAATCTCGGACGTGAGCTTGGCGACGTTCCATTTCTTCAACGAGGAAGCCCTCGGGACACTTCCGTCCGGGATACAACTTGCCCGGGGTTGTGGTTGCGGACATGGCGGCGGCGGCGGCGGTAGGGGCTGCGGCGGCAGGGGCTGCGGAGGCAGGGGCTGCGGAGGCTTCGGCGGCAGGGGCTGCGGTTGGGGCGGTTGTCGCGGCTGTGGTGGCTGGTATGGTTGGGGCGGCGGCGGCTGCTGCCTGTCCTGGGGCGGCTGCGCCTACTGCTAAATGCAATCGTTTGGCCCGAGAGCCGGCGCATTTCGAACTGGATGACAAAGCCATGGCGCGCGGAACGCGCACCATGGGGTGGAGTTTTTTAGTGACGACCAGGGCGTGGGTGCTGAGCTCATGAGAGATGATGATTTTGCGTCATTTGATGCCGACGATATTCCGCGGTTCGCGCCGAATTTCAGTGTCTATTCGCAGGCTTCAAACATCGTTTGCCTCTATTCCGAGGATCGGAAGTTCTTGCTTCACGGCGAGCTCAATTGCGCGCTCGCCGCCGCGATAGCGAAGGGCGGGAAAAGCTTTCGGCAGCTCGTTCGCTCGCTAGAGCGGGATTTTCCTCCCGGCAATATCCGCAAAGCCCTGAAGCGGCTGATCGACCGCCGCTACATTCTGCCCGCGTCGCGCTCTTCAGACAGCGTTTTAGACGCTTATTGGGCTAGTCTCGGCCTCGCGCCCGAGGCGGCTGAAAAGAAGCTCCAAAAGTGTCGTGTGCGCATTCAATCATTTAACGTCGAGGGAATGACGCAACTCGAGACCGCCCTAATCGGGATGGGCGTTCGCGTCGTCAAGCGCTCTCCCGATCTCACGGTCACTTTGGTGAATGATTATCTGGACGCGAGATTGGACGAACTGAACCTTCGGCATTTATCGGACCAAACCCCTTGGGCGCTCGTTCAGCCGTCGGGGATTTTCCCGCTCGTCGGACCCGTGTTCGTCCCTGGAAAGAGCGCCTGCTGGCAGTGTCTTGCCGAGCGGATGAAAAGGAACCGGGAGGTCAAGGCGCTTCTCGATCGCAAAGAAGCCAAGCGTCTCTTCGTTTCGCCTCTTACGGGGCACATGGTCGGACAGAGCGGCGTCCAGCTCGCCGCGATCGAGATCGCGAAAGCGATCGCTTCGGATTTTCGCACCCAATTGAGCGATCACGTCTTCAGCCTCGACCTACTCGGCTCGACCATCGTGAAGCATTACATTGGCGCCCGCCCGCAATGCCCAAGCTGCGGCCAAAAGAAATTGCGCGATCCTCGCCGCGCGCCGGCGCCAATCGAGCCAGGCGCGGGCGACAGAGTGGTGATGACCAGCGGCGGTTACCGCAGCGTCTCGCCGGCGGCGACCGTCGCGCGCTTCCGCAGGCATGTGAGCCCCTTGACCGGCGTGGTCTCGCGACTCGAGCGAATCGAAGCCGATTTGCCCCTGAACACCAACTACTACGCTCAGCATAACTTTTCGGGAGCGGCGGAGACGGTCAATGAATTGAGGGCGGGACTAAGAAGCGGCAGCTTCGGCAAGGGCAGCACCGCCGAGCAGGGCGAGGCGAGCGCGCTCATGGAGGCGATCGAGCGCTACTCCGGGGTTTTTCAGGGCGACGAGATCAGAGCCAAACGGCGGTTCGCCGATTTTGCGTCGGGCGAGGCCATTTCCGCGAACGAAGTTCTGTTGTTCAGCGACGCCCAATTACGGCGCGACGCGGATCCGTCGCTCGGATCATGCGACGGGCAGGAGACGAGCCCGACGCTGTTCGACGCAACGACGAAGCTCGAATGGTCGCCGATCTGGTCGCTGCGTGACGAGCGCTTCAAATTTCTTCCGACCAGCATGTTGTATTTTTTCTATCGCGGCCCGGCGGCCTTCGCTGCTGACTCCAACGGCTGCGCCGCCGGCAACACGCTGGCGGAGGCGATCGTCCAGGGGTTTCTCGAGCTGGTGGAAAGGGACGCCTATGCGATCTGGTGGTACAATCGATTGCGGCGTCCAGAATTGGACCTGAGCCAGTTTGACGACAGCTACGTCCGTGAACTGCAAAAGCAGCTCGCCGCGACCGGGCGCAAACTTTGGGTGCTCGATGTGACCAGCGATCTCGGCGTGCCGACCTATGTCGCGATCACCCATTGGATGAAGGACGGACGCGAAAATGTCGAATTCGGTTCCGGCGCGCATTTCGACGCGAGAATTGCCTTGCTGCGCGCGCTGACGGAGCTGAATCAATTTCTATCGCTCGGTCTGATGGGCGGCGGAACCGGGGACAAATCCAGCCTCGACGGCGCGACCCCGCTACGCCTCGATGAATACCCGTATTTGAGGCCAAGCGGAAATCAACTCATCCAACCCGACTTTGACTCAAAATTCTCTCAGCTCGACACGCAGGAGCAGGTGAGAGCTTGCGTGCGCCTCGCCAAAGAAACAGGATACGATTTTCTGGTTTTGGATCAGACGCGTCCCGACATCGGCGTCCCCGTCGTCAGAGTCGTCGTTCCCGGACTACGCCATTTCTATCGCCGCTTCGCGCCCGGCCGTCTTTACGACGTGCCGGTGAAGTTCGGCTGGCGCGACCAGCCGCTCCAGGAAAACGAACTCAATCCAATTCACCCGCATAGCTGAGGTCGAGGCCGAATTGCGCGCTCCCCAGACGAAGAGTGCGCGGGGCGTCTCGTTGGCGGCTTTTTCCGTTCGGCTCGACGCCCGCGTCGCGCTCGAAGCGAGCGCGTATGGTGAAATCACGGCCTGTTTCCATGGCTACTCCGTCAGTCTCGGAACGTTCAGCGCAGCCGCGGCCGATCGCGCGCGGAAACTGCGAAAAGGTCTGCCGTTCGCCGCCTTCGCGTCCAACAGAGGGAATATCGACAAGGAGATCAATCTGCTGGTGCGGCGCTTGGCGAAGCGCGGTCTCTTGGAGTTCCGCCTCGGCGCCTCGCGCGGCGGCGAGGATCTCGTCATCATAGAACCCCAGACGTCCGATTATTGGCCCGAAACTCGGCCGCTCGCCACTAGGGACGCGCTTGTCCTGTCGCGGTTCGCCTATATGCGACGGCGCGGCGACGAACTGGTTTTGGAATCGCCGCGCGCCGGCGCTTTGTTCAAAATATACGATCCGAAGATCGCAACAGCCCTGGCCATGTTGTCCAGGCCCCAGCAAATCAAGCGTCTGCGACGGCAGGACGGGTTTCCGGGAATGGCGCTTCTCGCTTTGCTCACGGATTGCCAAATCCTGTTGAAAACGAGTGACGGAAAAAGTCCGCGGCCCGCCGGGGGCGACAGCGATCTCGCTCTTTGGGAATTTCACGATCTTCTGTTCCATGCCCGCAGCACGGAAGGCCGACACGCCAACCCGCTGGGCGGAACCTACCCCCACGTCGGCGTCATTTCTCCGCTGCCGGCGCTGCGGCCCGGCTGGCCCGGACAGAAAATCGATCTGCCGGATCCCGGGGCGCTCTCGCCGTTCGCGAAGCTTCTGCGAGAACGTCGCTCGACGCGCGGCTTCGACGACCAGCGACCGATCGCATTGGACGAGCTCTCGCGGTTCCTCGACGGCACGGCGCGCGTGCTGTCGAGATGGAACGACGCGGCGGACCTTGACGACGGCGGCCATACGGTCAGGCCGTATCCTTGCGCGGGCGCGAGTTACGAGCTTGAACTCTATCTCGCTGTCGACAAATGCGAAGGGCTCGCCCGCGGTTTCTATCATTATGACGCCGGCGCGCATCTATTGGTGTCGATCGACGCGGCGACGAATGAGTTGGAAGCTCTGCTTGCTGGAGCCACGAATGCAGTGGGCGCGCCGGCGCCGCCTCAGATACTGATCACGATCAGCGCGCGGTTTGGCCGGATTTCATGGAAATACAGCTCGATCGCCTATTCTTTAATTCTAAAGGATGTCGGCGCCTTGCTGCAAACCTTCTACCTGATGGCGACCGACATGGGGCTCGGCGGCTGCGCGATCGGGGTAGAGAATATCGATCTGTTCGCGAAGATGACGGGCATCGAATTTCACGTCGAAGGCCCCGTCGGTCAATTCGCGCTTGGTCGCGGCGCGAAATCGTGACGTTTCGAGTGACGAGCGCGGACTCTATTTGTCTCGCGCCGCGCCGGAAGGGCCGCGCCGCACGGAATATCCGATCGCTTTGCGGCGGCGCCGCTCCAGCAGCGCGAATATGGCGCCCTGAGGATCGGCGCAATGCGCGATCCGGGCCCCGCCAGGCGCTTCGAGCGGGCCATAAAGGATTTGGCCGCCGCGCGCCTCCACGCGGTTCGCAGCCGCCTCGACGTCTGCGACGTTGAAGTAGTAAAGCCAGAAAGGGTGAGGCAATGTCGGCGGCTTGGTGAACATTCCTCCGATCGTCGTCGCTCCGGCGGCGAAGCCCTGATACGCGCCTAGCAAACCGACGTGCCCATCGGATTTTCGCCAACGGAAGAGCGCGCTGTAAAAAGCGAACGCCTTCTCCCAGTCGGCGGCGAGCAGTTCGTGCCAGCCCACGCGACCCGGCGCGCCCAGCCCGGCGAGCGCCTCTTGACGAGGCTTCAGCCCCTTGACCATGGCGAATGTCGCCATCTGCGGATCGGCGACGATCGCAAAGCGGCTGATGTTGGGCACGTTCGTCGGCGGGACATATACCGTTCCGCCAAACTGCTTGGTCCGCTCCACGGCGTCGTCAACGTTGTCGACTTCGACATATCCAATCCAATGCGCCGTCGCGCCCCTCCTTGCGGCCTCCTCAGGCATGCTCATGAGCCCGGCGACGGGAGAATCTCCAGCAGTAAGAAGGCTATAGGTCGAACCGGGCATGGAGATCCGCTGCGCGCCCCAGCCGACGACATCCGCGTAAAAGGCCTTAGCCGTATCCACATTTGTCGTCATTAGCTCATACCAGACGAACCGGCCATGAGACTCGATCATGCTCTTACTCCGTTCGAGCCCGCAAAACGCCGCGGGGCCAGTCTTTGAGGCGACCTAGAGCGAATCTAATAGAGTGCGTTTCTCATGAAACTCCAGTTCGTAAGCCAGATAAAGGATCCCAATGCGAACGCTTTTTTCCAGCTTTTCCCTCGCGAGTTACGAGCAATTCGATTGCTCTTAGGAATTGCGCCGCAAGAGAGCTGGCTCCGCTTTTCTGGACAGCGCCCCGCGGAAGCAATTGGATTCCTGCCAAGTTATGCTTATGCCGCCGCCGCAATCTTCCGCGAGACGAAGTAGGCCTCATCGGGCGCGCGGGCATGGCCGCGCGGCGCGACATAGCAGGCGAAGACGCCGATCTGGCGGTTTGTGATCTTGCCCGCCGAGCCCGTGTATTGCCGCGCGACGCCACAGGACGCGTTGCCCTGTTTCAAGAATCCCGTCT
>PLZT01000241.1:10718-10851 GCA_003152255.1 Methylocystaceae bacterium
ACAGTTCCAGCGTTGTCTCGATCGATGCTCCCGACATCCCGTGATCCCCATGACGAATCATGGTGATCCAGAGATTCAGAAATCAGCTAGATACGCAACTGTAATGCTAGCGCGTTTTCGTCGCGGGGGTCTC
>PLZT01000365.1 GCA_003152255.1 Methylocystaceae bacterium
TGACGACATACCAAAGCGCGGCTCGATCCTTTACCAATAACTCAACAGGCAGGATAGGGCACGGGCGCGCGCCCGTGACGGGCGGCCCGTGCTATCGCCAATGGCGACGAAGCCGCGTTGTCGCGTCTTCGCCCATTCGGGTTACGCCCGGTCGCGCAAGTCGCTTCGCGGCGTATCGCCATCACCCATTTGGGTCGCGATCCCTTTTGCCTTTTCCTCCGTTCGCGCGCAGCACGACATTCGAGTTTTTAAGTAGTAGTCGCGCGCGGCGCCACTCCATTTCACAAATGCGCGCGCCGGCGGCGCGCAACATGATCGTCCTATGCCCCCAATCGTATCGACGTGCTCAGACGGTCAACCGCGCCCCGCGCGGTCCTTCACCTTGTTACGGCGCTGCGCGTGACTCGCCTTGCGCGCGTCGATGACGCTGGCGCCGTCGGGATGAGGAACGTCTTTTTAGATCTTCGTCACCGCTGCGCGGCGTCGAACAAGGAACATTTCTTTTAGGGCGGCGTGTCAACTCAATAACGGGTTGTTATTAGTGGGTTATCTGGCTATTTGTGATGGACAAATCAGTAGAATGCCCCTAAAATGGGGACAGTCAAAAGATGCTTACAAGAGAGCGCCAAAATGAGCGACGAACAAGTTATCAAAAACGCGAGCGCGGCCCTCGACCTCTATATCGAGAGCTTGAAAACGAGCATGAGCCCCGCCGCCGAAATTGGCGGGATCGAAGAAGTGCGCGACCTGTTCGCGATCTCGGGGCTCACGTCCGAGGATTATGACCCGCGAACGTCTCGCTGGCCTTCAGCAACGTGATCTGCTGGCATAACGTCAGCGGACGAGGTTGACCAACGCGCACTCATCTGCCCCCAAAGAAGGTGTTCTTTCTCACGCCGGTGGCGGCTTTCACGGCACCCGCGTTGGCGATGAGTCCGACGACGGGCGCCACCGACAAAGTCCCGGCGTTACGAGCCTTTGACAGGTCGTGCGTGAACGCTTCCATCGCTTTCGTGACCGGCCTCTTGCCAAACGATCTCCCCAAGGACTCTTCGATCTGATCCAATCCCTTGACGGTCTTCAGAACCTCGATATCCGCGACAGCTTGGACGTGCCAACCGAAAAAGGCAGTGACCAGACGAGGATCGCGGTTCCACTTCTCCGCGAAGTTTTCCCCTGTTGTGGTCTCGTTGCGTATGTTCCAATGCGAACCGGATATGCCGAATTGATCGATATGCTCAGGCATGCGTTTGACGACATCGAGCAACAGATCAAATTCGCTTTCGTAGACCACCGTCTTGACGCAGGCTTCGTAGCTCCGCGACAAAAGGGTCGTGACGATGACGGAGATCGGCGCGAGCAAGGGGTCGCGCGTCTCGAAATAGAAATCACGATGCCTTTTGCAGATCTGCACGGCTCGGCAGAGAATGCTCTTGAACCCTGTGCGATCGGGGAGGGGCGCAACGCTATCGGCGCGGGCGCGGATCGAATCCTTCGCGATTTCGGTCACGATTTGGATCTCGCCTTGAGGTGGATCTCGCGGCTGTAAAAGCGCTTGAGCCCACAGGAAAAGACCATGCGCGCCTGCAGCAGCGCGACGCTCGTCAGCGCGGAGGCGAATGCCAGCGCTAGCATGGTCCGATGCTGAGCAGGATCAGGCGCTGGTCCTTGTTCTGTAGTGCGTCGAAGAAGAACTTGTTCCAGCGGTTCACCGCGATAGCCGGGGCGAGGTTCAGCCGCAGGCAAGCAAAGAGCCCCAGTGCGAACAAGGTCGCCTTGCGGCGTGTCGGGCCGGTCCAGAAGCCGAAGGAGAGAGTTGCGAAATGGCGCCGGGCCGCGCGTGGACCTCGGGAGGGATAATGTCTTCAGCCATATTCATTCTTAAAGCGCAGCCATTACGTGCGCGACACAACCTTCGCCGAGGACGCGTCGCGCGTCCGCAAGAACTCCAACATCGTCGCGCGATTGCGCTCCCTCGCCTACAATCTGCTTCGCGCCTGAGGGACCGAAAACATCAAAAACGCCAGATGGCGCGCCGGCCTCGACATCAACCAGCTCCTCAAGATCGCGGAACTGTATTGAGAACCGAACAGCGCTGCCCCGAGACCTCGGAAAGCATTAGTGTTTGATATCCCGATCATTTCTCAGGGTTGCTTGGCGGCGCGCTTTTAGGCTTAGCTTTTTTCGCGGGCGGCTTTAAATGACTTCCCGGTGCGGCGGGCGCCTTATCGTTGCTCCCTGCGCTAGGCGCCGAAGACGGGACGGATGCCGCAGCCCCATTCTCCGGCGCGGGCGCTTGTAGCTCGCCGCCACTTCCACTCCGAGGTGTGCTGACGTCGCGGTTAGGAATGTCCGTTGGACTGGGAGCCACTGTGGGAGACCCGCCCAGGCATTTCGCGCTGCGCGGATCGCATGCTGCATCGGCGTCGCTGCGGGTTTGGGTTGGTGTGTCGAGTTCTCGCGGCGCGTTCGAACGCTGTGCTTTTGGATGTTCAACCCCGGTGTTGCTGTCATCCGGATGATTGGTCGTGGAGATCGCGCCGAGTCCGGCGTTAATCAGAGCACGGAATTGGACAATCTCTTCGAGCGGCACCGTATAAACGGCTATTCCAAATCCGATCGCCCCGGCGATCATTGCGGCGATGATGATCAGGAAAGCGACGCGCGACATTCTATGAACCCCCAAAAACGAATTGTCCCGCCTTTCGGACGGGCGCATTTTTCCTGCACTTACGTTCTAAGCGTCGTCCATTTTCGCTTCGATGCGAATGTATCCCTATAAGGTCAATATTGCTTGCGATGAAACTGATCGCGCTTTTTTTGGCGCAACCTCGCTCGTCGTTCTTATGCGACAAAACGCCTCAAATGTGAAGAACGACCGCTTAGAAATGGGCGTCCCTATCGCGAACGCTAAGCCGGACCAAATCGGCGGGCTTTGAACCGCCAGATCCTCCGAGCCAACGGTAGAAACCTCTCTTGGCGACCTCGACAATTGCCAGATAGGCAACCACCATCGCCGTTAGTATGAGATAGAATCGGCCGGGTAGCGGAACAAACCCGAAATACGGTCCCAAAGGGGTAAAGGGCAGTAACGCGCCCATCGCCGCGATAGCGAGGGAGGTCGCGACCAAGACGGGGTGCGCGCGGCTTTTGAAAGGATTGCCGCGAGTGCGGATAATGAAGATGACCAAGACTTGGGTCGACAGTGATTCGACAAACCAGCCGCTCTGGAACATCGCCTCGTCCGCCCTCAGCACGACCAACATGACGTAGAAAGTCAGAAAGTCGAACGCCGAACTGATCGGCCCGATTACGAGCATAAAATTGCGAATAAAGCTCATGTCCAAAACTTGCGGACTGCGCACGTCCTCGGCGTCTACTTCGTCCAGAGGGATCGGCACTTCGGAAATGTCATAGAGAATGTTGTTGAGCAGGATCTGAGTTGGCAGCATCGGCAGAAAGGGGAGAAACAGAGCGGCGCCGGCCATGCTGAACATGTTGCCGAAGTTCGAGCTGGTGCCCATCATTATGTATTTCATGATATTCGCGAAGGTGCGGCGACCTTCCAGCACGCCATCGTGAAGCACATGCAGATCCTGATCCAGGAGGATCATGTCGGCCGCTTCCTTCGCGACGTCGACGGCTGAGTCCACCGATAAGCCCACATCGGCTGAATGCAGCGACGGCGCATCGTTGATGCCGTCGCCCAGATACCCGACGACATGACCGCGCGCTTTGAGCGCGAGGATCACCCGATCTTTCTGCGACGGGTTGACCCGGCAAAACAGATTGGCTCGTTCCGCCCTGACCCGCAAGGCGGAGTCATCCATCCCCCCGATTTCTTTCCCCGTCAACACGCCTGTCACCGCTATATTCAAGGCCGCGCAGACGTGCTGGGTGACTAATTCGCTATCGCCGGTGACGATCTTCACCGTCACTCCGCTTTCGGCAAGGGCCGCGAGCGCCGCCCCGGCGCTCTCCTTGGGCGGATCAAGAAACCCCGCGAAACCCGCGAACACTAGTTCCGCCTCGTCGCCCACAACGGCATGGGGATGGTCCAGTGGAACCTGCCGCCAAGCGATGCCCAACACGCGGAAGCCTTCCTTTTCGAGGGCGATGCGCTGCCCGTTTAACCGGCCAAGGGCGGGAGCATCGAGAGGAGGCTGGACCTCGTTCCCCTGTTCTTCATACCGGTTACAAAGAGCGATGATCTCCTCGGACGCTCCCTTGACCACCAGCAATCGGTCGTTTCCTTTCTCCACGAGAACGGACACGCGACGCCGTTCAAAGTCGAATGGGACTTCGTCGATCTTTTTCCATGCGCTCACGTCAATGTTTTTGTGATCGAGGATCGCGTCGTCGAGAGGGCTCTTCAGGCCGGTCTCGAAAAAGCTGTTGAGATAGGCGAGTTCCAGCACATGGTCGCTGGGCTTCCCTTCCGCGTCCACATGCCGTTCCAGCTTTATCTTCGCCTCGGTCAACGTGCCGGTCTTGTCCGTGCACAAGACGTCCATCGATCCAAGATTCTGGATTGAGGCCAACCGCTTGACGATTACGCGCTTCTTCGCCATGTGCAGCGCGCCTCGGGACAAGGTGACGGACACCACCATCGGAAGCAGTTCCGGGGTCAGGCCCACGGCAAGCGCGACAGCAAACAGAAAGGATTCGAGCCATGGCTTGTGCAGGAGCGCATTCACCAGTAGCACGAACAGCACGAGCAAGATCGTGAGGCGCATGATAAGCAGGCCGAAGCGATGCGTGCCGATTTCGAAGGCGGATGGCGGCGGTCGGCGACTAATGCTGTCGGCGATCGCTCCGATGGCCGTATTGGCGCCCGTTTTCACCACGCGCATTCTGGCGCTGCCACTGATGACGCTTGTGCCCATGAACACAGCGTTGGCGGCGTCCTGTAGATCGATCGCGCCGGTCGGTAGCGTGCCGGGACGTTTCTCGACAGGATAGGGCTCGCCCGTCAACAGCGCCTGCTTGACGAACAAATCGCGCGCTTCCAGCACCAAACCATCCGCCGGGATCATATCGCCCGCGGACAGCAGAGCGAGGTCCCCGGGAACCACTTCCGTGACCGCCGTCTCCAAGGGCTTGCCGTCGCGCACCACCGTGGCTCGCACCGATACCGACTGGCGCAAGCTCTCCGCTGCTTTTCCGGCGCGGTGCTCTTGGACGAAATCCAGCGTCACGCTGAACAGCACCAACGCCGAGATGATCAAAAAGTTAGTGACTTCGCCTGTGAGGGCGGAAATCGCGCTGGCGACGAGTAGTAGAACGACAAGAGGATTCTTGAAACGGGAGAGAAATTGNNGCCGCATCGGTCGCTAACCCCGCTCCGTCGCCCGAAAGAGGCTTCAGCCACCAAGCGGGATCGTCTAGAGGGGCTTTGGACTTAGCGTTGGACTTTTTCCAGAGAAGAAATCGATGCGTCAGCCACAGGGCCAGGGAGGCAACGAAATATACGGCCACAAAGTAATATAGGAATCGAGGCACGACCAAGCCCACGGGGATCGAATCGACGGCGGCAGCAAGAGTCATTGGAGGTCTGCTTTCTGAAGACGCCGGTCGCTTGCCAAGCGACAAGCCAAAACCTTTGTTTGCCCAAACCTACAATAGACGAACCGTCGGCTTTGGCATACTAACACGGGTCGGACCGAGTTTGTGGGAGGGACCGCCCGCGTGCGGGCAGACGCTGCCTACAACTCGAACACCTGATTCGGCTCCGGTAGATCGATTCGGGTGTTGCCGAGATGTGTCGCGAAGCTTCGCATCGATTCTTCTTCGCCGTGAACGAGGAACGTCCGCTTCGCACCGGTTTGCTTTTGCCAAGCCAACAGGTCGGCCTGATCCGCATGGGCGGAGAAACCGTTGATCGTGTAAATGCGAGCTCGCACCGGGATTCTTTCACCAAAAATTTCCACCTCCTTGGCGCCGTCGATAATATGGCGTGCAAGAGTCCCAGCGGCCGCGTAGCCGACAAACACGACACTCGAATCCTCGCGACCCAGATTGTGCTGGAGGTGGTGGCGCACGCGACCGCCAGTGCACATACCCGAGCCGGCCATGATGATGACCCCGCCATGGATATTATTTATCGCGACGGAGTCGGCGCTTTCGCGTGTGAAGCGCAATCCCGGAAAGCGAAGCGGATCGTTTCCGTTTCGAATGAGCTTCGCGATTTCTGGCCGTAAGCCATCCAAATGACGCCGCATGATTTCCGTGGCGGAGATCGCCATGGGAGAGTCGACAAAAACCTGCGTCGATCTTGTCAGTCGACCATGGTCGATTCCCTGGCTGAGGAAATAAAGCAGTTCCTGAGCTCGCTCCAATGCGAAAGTGGGGACGACGACATTTCCACCGCGCCTGAACGTATCAGTCACGGCGTCATAGAACTCCTCGACGGACGGTCCTAAGGGCTTGTGCAACCGGTCACCGTACGTGGTTTCCATCACCACGCTGGCTGCCGCTGGCGGCTTCGCGGGATCGCACAGCAAAGGCCCGCCAGACTTGCCAAGGTCTCCGGACAATAGCACGGTGGATTGCTGCGAGCTTTCTGTCAGCTGCAGATAGATGCTGGCCGAACCAAGGATGTGACCCGCATCGATGAAGCTGGCGCGCACGCCATCAGCGACTTCGATCGGCTCATCGTAAGCCGCTATCCGTCCGAAGTGGTCGAAGGAGTTCAAAGCGTCGAGGACCGAATAGAGCGGCGCCATGGCTTGGCCCGCTGAACTGCCTCGCGCGGCGATACGGGCTCGGTAACGAGCGTCTTCTTCCTGCAGATGGGCTGCATCCAGCATTACCAGGCGCGCCAACTCCCGCGACGCCGCCGTCGTGATGATCTCGCCGTGAAACCCTCTCTTGGCCAACAGCGGCAGCCGGCCACAATGATCAAGATGGGCATGGGTCAGCAAGACATAGTCGATGCTGGCAGGATCGAACCCGAACGGTTGCGAATTCTCCTCGTCCAGTTCATGGCTACCTTGGTACATCCCACAGTCGATCAGGATCCGCTTGCCGGCACACTCGACCATGTGACACGAGCCGGTGACGCTGCGATCGGCGCCGTAAAATGATAATTTCAAGGGATTCTCCTTAGCTATGCGATGATCCGCTTCTCATGCAACCTGCAAGGGCTCGCCGCTGATATACTCCGTTCACGCGACAACCCGAAAATCCTTGGG
>PLZT01000012.1 GCA_003152255.1 Methylocystaceae bacterium
GTCGGGTGAATAAGACGGGCTAAAGCCAATGGCCTGCTCGCAATAGTACACCGTCAGCTCGGCCAAACCCTCAAGTAGGCCGGAGGCTTTCTTGTAATCTGTGATTGGCTTTTTGGCCTTCGAGACGGAGTACTGCTGATTCTTGTACACGTCGGGCCACAACCATCGCTCAATAGTGGTCTTGTAGGGCTTGAGCACATCACATCCCAGTCCGAAACGGGTGTGCAAAAAATTCTGGTTGTCCTTGCTGGCGGCATACAGGTCTTGCACCAGACCGAGCAAGCCGACGCGGTCAAAATCTCCCAACTTGGCTTTGACATCGCTCCAAGTGGCGGCGGATTTGTCCTTGTTTGCCATGATGCTTTCTAGCCTTGCGATCGCCTGCGCGTGCTGCCAAGGCTCCTCGTCGATGAGCGCGCCGCCGGGAAACAGCAGATGCGCCTTGCGGCCAATTTCCTGCCCAACATCCATCGGAGAGCCGGGAGCGGGCTCCACGTAAGGCTGGGGCTCGTGCACCTGCAGCCAAAGACGCCGAATGCACTGTATCCTGCGATGTAACGGGATTTGGTGAGATGCTGGCTAGCCAACCGGCAACTCTCGGACTTTGATTTTGCCATGATCCGCTATGGCCATTCAAGCCGATCGCTGGGATGGGCTTTATGCGATTCGCGGGGGGTATTCTCCGATTACGATATTGCGACAGATTTCGCTCATCGACCATGGGCTCTCGACAGATCGAATCGCATTGCGCTGTCCCGCTATTCGGCGAGAATGGGTTCGAAGCATGTAAAAGTCGATGTGCGGGCCTGTGAGCGCCGAGGCTGTCGGTTCATGAAAATAGCCGCGCAACGCTCTCGCCGCGCGGCCTATTATCGTTTGCAATTCCACATCTATACGGGCTTATGGCGTTCCGCGAGTTACCATCAAGCGGATGTCGTCAAGATTTTCATGGGATGCGCATTGCGCGCCCGCGTCTTTACGACCTCCACGCCAACCCAACCAACATTAGCCCAGATGCGAAATGACCGGGGCTAGGGAAATGAGGGTGAAAACCAAGGCGATTGCACCGAAAGCCCACAAAAGACCCTTCAGGCGCGTAACGACGCTGCTGCTAATAGCGGTGGTGTTGCTCATTTTGTCTCTTTTCATGGACACGCCTGCGACAAAGGTCACATAAGCCGTGCGCAGGGATATCCGGGGAAGCGCAGCCTATTCTCTACTACTGGGTGTGGCGCTGATTCTATGCAAGCTAGGCTTGAGACAAGGAGTAGCGACACACTGTCGCACGACGGAATTACGGTGACAGTTAATTAAATCGGGGCAACGCCCTCAGCTATCCCCTCATTTTTCGTCGCAGGTCATTTGCAACCGTAGGTGCAATTTTTGATTGAGAAATGCTCGCTTTGCGAGTCTTGCGGCGCGGGAATTTCGTTTTGCGGTCATCGTTGATGAGGGCGCGCCATGCCAAGGTGCCCTTTCGTCCAGCTAATTCTCCAGTCGAATGGCCAAAAAGCGCCAAAATCAGGCACGTTTAAAAATGAGGGGATTCATGAGGGCAACGCCAACCTGAACCGATCCGGTTCGGGCCAATAATGCCCGTCTGAGAAGAATACAGAATGTTTGCGAGCGCCACCGCGTCATCGGAACCGATGCGAAGGCTGGCGATTATGGCGCGAAGGCCCTACGGCTGAAAGCACTGGACGAGCTATGGCGCAGGCGGCGGCCGACGCCGAGGGGGAAACGAACCTACGTCGAGTTTTGAGGTCGTGGCCCTGGGCGACGCGTAGGCGCATCGATAGCCATTTGCGACGCCTGATGGACTCCAAGTCGGGGTGGAAGGCCCATCCGTGCGAAAACGTACGTTAGCTCGCTACACTGCGTCCAATATGGATTGCATTCCATGATTGCACGCAATAAACGGGCAAATCGTGCCGACCCCGGACCAAAACCACGGGATTCACGCGTCGCGGCAGCCAAAACAGCGGTCAGAGACCTTCCTTAGCGTACGTTTTCGCACGGATGGGCCTTCCTGCCCTATTTCATCGACGAGTATCCCATGCGTCCGCAAATTTGACGCCCGTGCGTCGCCAATCCCGCAGGCAAGACCCTTAACGAGGAGACGTCATCATGAAAGCTCTCGTATATGGCGGCCCAGGCAAGAGGGCCCTGGAGGACCGTCCCAAGCCGGAACTCGTCCACCCCACGGACGCCATCGTCAAAATCACGAAGACGACGATCTGCGGAACCGATTTGCATATTCTCAAGGGCGATGTCGCCACCTGCCATCCCGGCCGCATCCTCGGCCATGAAGGTGTTGGCGTCGTCGAGGCCGTGGGCTTGGGCGTTACGAGCTTCAAACCGGGCGATCGCGTGCTGATCTCCTGCATCACGGCCTGCGGGCGATGCGAATATTGCGGAAAAGGTATGTATTCGCACTGCACGACGGGGGGCTGGATTCTCGGCAACTGCATCGACGGAACGCAGGCCGAGTTTGTTCGCATTCCCCATGCCGACACCAGCCTCTATCCGATCCCCAAGGGAGCCGATGAAGAGGCGCTGGTGATGCTGAGCGACATCCTGCCGACCGGCTTCGAATGTGGCGTGCTAAACGGCAAGGTCGAACCAGGCTCGACCTTGGCGATTGTCGGCGCCGGTCCCATAGGATTGGCGGCGCTTCTCACCTCGCAGTTTTATTCTCCTTCCGAAATCATCGCGATCGATCTCGACGACAATCGCCTCGCGGTTTCACGGCGTTTTGGCGCAACAGCCACAATCAACAGCTCCGATGGCAAGGCGGCCGAACAGGTCATGCGCCTGACGGACGGACGTGGCGTCGATACAGCTATCGAGGCTGTCGGTATCCCGGCGACGTTCAATATTTGTGAAAACATCGTTGCTCCTGGCGGCACGATCGCCAATATCGGCGTGCATGGCGTCAAGGTCGATCTACATCTTGAGCGGCTCTGGTCGCAGAACGTGACAATCACCACGAGATTGGTCGACACCGTGTCAACGCCAATGCTGTTGAAAACGGTTCAGTCCCGCAAACTCGACCCGAACCAGCTGATCACGCATCACTTCAAGTTGGAGCAGATCCTTGAAGCATACGACACCTTCGGCGCGGCGGCCACGACCATGGCGTTGAAGGTGATCATCGATGTTTGAGACGTGGCGATCGTCCTCTTTCGGCATGGGTAGTTTCCGAGCCTCCCGAGAATGTTAGGTCCAGCCATCGCGAGCGCTGACGCCGGACAGCAACATAGTAGGCTGCTTATGGCGCGTCCCAGCCGCGCGCGAATCCGATGGTCGCGGCGGCAATGTGGGGAGGAGCGGTCTCGTTTGAACAAAGCACTCACGACGCACGTTGACCCGAGGCGGTCTTTCGCCAGACGCTAACCGCGATCCTACAAGCTTTGGCGCAAGAAAGTGAGGGGCGCGCAAGCTTAAGGCTTTTCTTCACTCGCCAAGAAAGTCTTTTCCGATAAAATCGAGAAGTCTGAGTTTTGGGATGTGCCCCCGTGCAGTCTCTCCACGCCAACGATGTCGCGCAACTAAAGCAGCATCTTGCCTCCTTCGGGAGCGGGTTCTTGTTTCGTGGGCAGACGAATGCCTATGTCGCATCGGACGGGCTACCGAGCTTAAACTCGTCCTTCATCCGCAAGGGGTGCGTGCCCCCCTTAATGCTGAAATGGATTTTTTATACGAACGAACTGTTGCGGCGTGGTGGCGTCGATGTTGAGCAGCCTCAAGCTGCTCATCTTACGCAAGGATTGTTGCAACACTACGGATGGCGATCTTTCTTTGTCGACCTAACGGCATCACCTGCAGTCGCAGCTTGGTTTGCTAGCCACAGCTTTGCATCAAAACGCGGCTGGCAGCTTTGCGAGAATTCATTCGAAGAACCCGTGATGTTGGGCGTGCAGTCCGCGCACTACACGGATTATGACGGTGTGGGTAACCTCTATGTTCTCAGCAAGGAGCAG
>PLZT01000547.1 GCA_003152255.1 Methylocystaceae bacterium
CCAGCCGATCATCGCGGCGCCGATGCCGGATGTAATGTGGTCGTAGCCCGGCGCGATGTCGGTCACGAGCGGCCCGAGCGTGTAGAACGGCGCCTCGCCGCAGGCCTTGAGCTGCTTGTCCATATTGGCCTTGATCTTGTGCATCGGCACATGGCCGGGGCCTTCGATCATCACCTGACAGCCCTTGTCCCAGGCGATTTTGGTCAGCTCCCCGAGCGTCTCCAATTCGGCGAATTGCGCGGCGTCGTTGGCGTCCGCGTTGGAGCCGGGACGCAGGCCGTCGCCGAGCGAGAAGGACACGTCGTAGCGGCGCATGATGTCGCAGATGTCGCCGAAATGCTCGTAGAGGAAGCTCTCGCGATGCTTGGAGAGGCACCAGCGCGCCATGATCGAGCCGCCGCGCGAGACGATGCCGGTGACGCGGTTCGCGGTCAGCGGCACATAGGCGAGGCGCACGCCGGCGTGGATCGTGAAGTAGTCGACGCCCTGCTCGGCCTGCTCGATCAGCGTGTCCTTGAACACTTCCCAATCGAGCTTTAGCGCGTCGCCGCCGACTTTTTCGAGCGCCTGATAGATCGGCACGGTGCCGATCGGCACGCTGGCGTTGCGGATGATCCAGTCGCGGATATTGTGGATGTTGCGGCCGGTCGAGAGATCCATCACCGTGTCGGCGCCCCAGCGCGCCGCCCACACCATTTTCTCGACCTCTTGCGCGACCGAGGAGGTGACGGCGGAATTGCCGATATTGGCGTTGACCTTGACCAGAAAATTGCGGCCGATAATCACCGGTTCGAGNNGCACGAACTCCGGCGTCACGAATTCGGGGATCGCCGCGCCAAAGCTCTCGCCGTCGGCGATGCGGGCCGCGGCCTCGTCAAAGGCGCGCTCGCGGCAGAGATTCTCGCGGTGCGCGACATAGCGCATTTCTTCCGTGACGATCCCGGCGCGGGCGAATTCGAGCTGCGTGACCGGACGGGAGCCGGCGGCGCGCAGCAGCGGGCGCGAGGAGGCCGGGCACGGCGGCGCGAGATGCTCCAGCCCGACAAAGCCATTGTCCTCGGGCTTCACCTCGCGGCCCTCATAGGTCTCCAGCCCTTCGCGCGACTTGAGCCAGGGCCGCGCGCTCGGAAGACCGGCGGAGAGGTCCGGCGCGAATTCCGCGCAGCCATAGGGGCCGGAGGAATCATAGATGCGCAGCGGCGCTTCGCCAGAGGCCGGGTCGAACTCGATTTCGCGATAAGGCACGGCGAGGCCGGGCGCGGCGGGGGGAGAAGAATAACATTTGCGCGAGCCGCCGATCGGGCCGGTCGTCACGCTCACGGGGGTCGGTGGATTCTTGTCTTGCGCGTTCATGGTCACGCTCCTTCGCGGCCAGGCCGCTGCAAGGGCGGCGGGCCGTAAGGATCATGACGGAGGCGGGAGGCTTTGAACGGACGACCCTGGCCGGAGCCTCGCGGCGCCCGCCACATCCGCGCTGGCATTCCCTCCGCCGGCACAACCCGGATCAGGTTCGACGGGTGCTTCTCAGCCGCGCGAAGCGGCGCCCCTCGCCATTGGAAACAACGTAACGCCTATTTGGCCCCAGGACAAGCAATGTTGGCCTTCGATGTGAGAGCGTGGCAAAAATGTGACACTGCTGGGAAAACGGGCGCCGGACAGTTTCGCGTAATGTTCGGAGCCTAAGAAATGGGTAAACTATGCGTGCGCCGAAACTATTATTGCGTGCGTCGGCGCCGCTTCATCACCCTCCGGGACGCGGGGCATACGTCATGCGACAAGCAATTTCGCGCATTCTCCTCGCCTCCGCGTCGCTCGCCGCGATTCTCTCCCCCACCCCTGGCCTCGCCGCCGACGGCATCGAACTGATCGGCTATGGCGCGCGCCAAAAAGCCGTGGCGGGCGCGGATGTGGCGGATTCGGTCGACGCCATGTCGATGTCGATCAATCCGGCGGGCATCGTCGGCATGGAGCGCCAATATCAGTTCGGGATCACCGCCCTGATGCCGGACCGCGGCTATGAAGCCAGCGGCCCGCTGGTTGTTTTGGCGCCCGGCGACGTGCAGAGCGGCCGGCCGATCTTTCCCGTGCCCAACAGCGCCAATGTCTCGCCCATCGACGCGGAATCCGCCTGGGGCACGGTCTCATACGGCAATGGCGGGATCAACACCGCGTACGGCATGGGTAATTTCAAGCCGCCGATCTACGCCCCCGCCTTTCCCCTGCCCCGCGTGGCGTCCCCCTTGATCGGCCCCTCGGCGGGCGGCCCCTTTGGCGGCGGCTTCGCCGGCATCGACTATGAGCAAGCCTTCTTCAGCGTTGTCTACGCCCATAAAATCGGCGCGGTCACCCTGGCTCTCGCCCCGACGCTGGCCGCGCAATCGCTTAATATACAGGGGCTCAAGACTCTGGCGCCCTGGTCGAGCGACCCCTATCATCTCTCGGATAATGGCTACGACTATTCCTTTGGCGGCGGCATCCGCGTCGGCCTGTTGTATGAAATCACCAAGGGGCTGCGCTTCGGCTTGGCCGGCGCCACGCCGATGTTCATGTCGCAGTTCGAAAAATACGCCGGCGCCGTCGGCGACCACGGCAAGCTCGATATTCCCGCCGATGTCACGGCGGGCTTCGCCTATGACCTGCGCCCCGACGTGACGATCATGGTCGATTGGAAGCACATCTTCTATTCGGCCGTTCCGGCGCTGGGCAATCCGAGCAGTCCAATTGGTCTCGGCTCGCTCGGCTCCTTTGGCGGACCGGGCTTTGGCTGGCGCGACACGGATGCGGAAGCCTTCGGCGTCGAATGGCGCGCCACCAGGCAGTTGACGCTGCGCGCCGGCTACCGGCATACAAGCCCGATGATCGGCTCGCAGGACGTGACGCTCAACGTGCTGGCGCCGGCGATCACCGCGCACCACGCCGCCGGCGGCTTCAAATATGAGCTGACCAGGAACTCCTCAATCGACTTCGGAGCGGTCTACGCCTTCAAGAACACGCTGAGCGGGCCGGAGAACGTGCCCTACGTGGCCTTCGCCTACGCGCTGCCGTCGCCGCCCTACCCCGTTTCGTCCTTCCCGGTGGTCGTGCCGCCCCATTACGGCGCCGGCACCAATGTCACGGCGTCGCTGAGCGGGCTGGAGCTTTCGCTCAGCTATACCTATAAATTCGACGCTGGCGACGACTCCTGGATTCCGAACCATTTCTGATCGGCCGAGCCGAGGACTTTCGCGGGCGCCGCGCGATGGCGGCTTCCCCGTCCACCCCATGCGCGGCGGATAAAGAGCGAGGCCGCGGGAACTTCCGTCCTATCTCGCGGCCACCTCCGGCTTCCTCCCCACCGCTTCCTCCAGGCTGGAGAAGCGGACCAGCACGTCCGCGCCGCTTTCCGGCGGAGAGTTGAGGCGGGCGCGGAAGGCGATTGTTTCGCCCGGTTCGAGCCGCGATTTCGCCGCGCGCGTTGTCCAGGCGTATTTGGCTTGCCCATCCTCGCCGCGCACGGTCAGCGCCACGGGCGGCACCGAGCGGCTTTCGCGGCGCATGTTGGCGATCTCGCCCTCGACGGCCAGCACCTTGCGCGCGCCGTCCATTTCGATATGCGAACGCACCTCGCGCAACTCCAGCCCGGCGAGATTGACCGGCAGGCCGATGGCGGCGAAGGCCTTGGCCGCCGGCGGCGCGACATCGACGATTTTCTCGCGCAGGGCGATCAAGGCCGAGACGCCCATCAGAATCGCGACGACGGCGGCCCAACCGGGCACGCGGTCCCTCGGCGCGGGCGCGACGGAAATGGACGCGGCGAGGCGGCGCGGTTCGCGCCAAAGCTCTTCATAGGTCGGCGCGCGCCGCGATTCGCTTGAGGCCTCGGCCGAAATCTCCGGCGGGTCGATCTCGGGCAGGTCGATGTTCGCCAAGTCAATGTTCGGCAAGTCGAGCTTGGCGAAGTCGCGCGGCCGCGCCGGCTCGTTTGGGGCGTCCGGAGATATGAGGACGGGTTCGCGCCTCCGCGCGCGCGGCTTCGCGCTCGGGGCCATGAAGCCCAGGAGGCGAGCCTTGAAGGCGTCGCCGATCTTGGCCTTGGCTTTCTCGGCCTCGGACATCTCGACCCGCGCCGCCGCGGGGACGACCATATCGAGAGTGAAGCTGTCGTCCGGATCGGCGCTCATGGGCGGTCTGGTCTCGCGTGGGTGTGATGACGACTGGCGAATACATTCAATGATCGTGGTTAACGAAGCGTGAGCGTCTTTCGCGCGGACGGTCTTGGCGGCGCGAAATATCGCCGCGGCAGTCCCGCGGCGCGCGACAATGCTTTAAGCTGCCTCGCCTTGGCGGGCGGTGATTCCCTTCCCGCCGCGCCGCCGCCCTTGAGGGAGTTCCATTGTGTTGAGCTTCGAGAACGTCGGCCTAAGTTACGGAATGGGGCCAGAGACGCTTCGCGACCTGACCTTCTCGATCGAGCCCGACTCGTTTCAATTCCTGACCGGCCCTTCGGGCGCGGGGAAGACGAGCCTGCTCAAGCTGATCCTGTTGTCGCTGAAGCCGACGCGCGGGCAAATCACGCTGTTCGGCGAGGACGCCGCGACGCTCGGCAAGAGCGCCATCACGCAAATCCGCCGCCGCATCGGCGTGGTGTTTCAGGATTTCCGCTTGCTCGACCATCTGACGCTCTATGAAAACGTCGCGCTGCCG
>PLZT01000642.1:0-4697 GCA_003152255.1 Methylocystaceae bacterium
GGGTGAATAAGACGGGTTAGCGACGGTGACGGACCCTTGATGCATGCCGCGAGCAATTTCGGGATAATTTTCGCGGGAGGGGTTCTCGCGATCCGAGCCGGACTGCTGGACTGGGACCACGATCTGCTGCGAACGGCGATCGCCAGCTGTTTTGAAGATTTCCGAAACGCGTGCGAGAGGCCGGAAGACTCGATCGCGCGCGCCCGGCGCCATCTCGCCGACGCGGTCGCTAAGCTTAAAATGCCGTCAGTGAGGTCAGTCGCGACGCTCGAGAGCACGCCGAAGGTCGGTGTATGGACCAAGGACGAGAAAGGCTGGATCGCGGTCATTCATTCGACGCGGTTTGACGCAATGTTTCCGGATCAGACCATGGCTCGTGACGCGCTAATCTGGCTCGATGAGAGGGGCTGGTTGCGTAAAACCAAGCAAGCGAACGCTGCAACGAGGGACAATAAAAAGTGGGCGGAGCGCACCGTGAAGATCGACAACGGCCGCAATAGGTTCCGCGCAATCATCTTTCGTTGGCCACGAAAAATCGAAGCGCCCTCGAAAAAGGCAGCTTCTGATTGAGGTTTCCGGACTAGGCCATGTAGCGAGCTCGGCGTCGTTCAATTGACGCCGAGCCTCACTGTCCGAGACGGTCCTCTCCATCGCTTTATCGCGCCATGAGAATTCCACCGCAGCATATATTCGTCTAAAGTCATTTTGCAGCGAGCCGTCAAAGTGGCGATGGCTTGGCCCAGTTCCGGTTCTCCCGTTGAAAGCATCGTTCGACGCCACGCCGCCAAGAGAGACGCTCGTCGGTTCCGTCGAGCGGGTAACGTTCCACAACGACGACAACGGCTTTGCCGTCCTGAAGGTGAAGGCGCGAGGCAAGCGCGACCTCGTGCCCGTCGTCGGTCACGTGGCGTCGATCTCCGCCGGGGAATACATCCACGCCGTCGGCGTCTGGATCACCGACCGCAGCCACGGGCTTCAGTTCAAGGCGGATTTCCTGAAGACCACGCCGCCGACCACGGCGGAGGGGATCGAGAAATATCTCGGCTCCGGCATGGAGCGCGGGATCGGCCCCAAGCTCGCCGAACGGATCGTCGCGGCTTTCGGCGCGGCTACGTTCGAAATCATCGAGGCGAGCCCCGAAAAGCTGAGAGAAGTCCCCGGCATCGGCGAATTTCGCGCGGGGAAAATCGCCGCCGGCTGGGCGGAGCAGAAGGCCATCCGCGACATCATGGTGTTTCTCCACGCGAACGGCGTCGGCACGTCCCGGGCGGTCCGCATCTTCAAGACCTATGGGCACGACGCGATCCAGGTGATGACCGAAGACCCGTATCGGCTCGCGCGCGACATTCGCGGCATCGGGTTTCGCACCGCCGACGCCATCGCCGTGAAGCTCGGCATGACGCGGGAGGCGCCGCAGCGGGTGCGCGCCGGCATTTCCTTCGCTCTCCAAGAGGCGACGGACGAAGGCCATTGCGGCTTGCCGGTCGAGGATGTGATCAAGCTGGCGACGACGCTGCTCGAGGTGGACCCGGCGATCATCAGGACCGCACTGACCCATGAACTGTCCGGCGGCGAGGTGGTGGCGGACACGATCGGCGACCGGCCCTGCGTGTTCCTGCGCGGCCTTTATCTCGCCGAACGCGGCATCGCGGAGCGTCTCCTGGCGCTGGCCAAGGGATCGCCGTCATGGCCGGTAATCGACGTCGACAAGGCGATTGCCTGGGTCGAGAAGAAGACGGGCAAGACGCTTGCCGCGTCCCAGCGCGCCGCGATCGAGATGGTCCTGCGCTCCAAGGTCGCCGTGGTCACCGGCGGTCCCGGCGTCGGCAAGACGACGTTGCTCGACACCATCCTGCGCATTCTCGCCGCCAAGGGCACGAAAATATTGCTCGCGGCGCCGACAGGACGCGCCGCAAAGCGCATGACCGAGCAGACCGGGATCGATGCGAAGACCATTCACCGTCTGCTGGAAACCGATCCGAAGAACGGCGGCTTCAAGCGCAATGCGGAAAACCCGCTCGATTGCGACCTCTTGGTCGTCGACGAAACCAGCATGGTCGACACCTCGCTGATGTTCGCGGTGATGAAAGCGGTTCCCCTTAATTCAGGCCTGCTGCTGGTCGGCGACGTGGATCAGCTTCCGTCGGTCGGCCCCGGTCAAATTCTCGGCGACATCATCGGGTCGGGCGCGATCCCGGTCGCCCGGCTGACCGAGGTGTTCCGTCAGGCCGCCGAAAGCCGGATCGTCGTCAACGCGCATCGGATCAATCGCGGCGAAATGCCGGAGTGGCCGAAGCCCGGCGCGGACTCCGATTTCTGGTTCGTCGATGCCGAGGATCCCGAGAAGGGCGCCGCCAAGGTCGTCGAGATCGTCCGCGATCGGATTCCCCGGCGCTTCGGGCTCGATCCCGTCCGCGACGTGCAGGTGCTGTGTCCGATGCAGCGCGGCGCCCTCGGCGCCCGCGCGCTCAACGGCGATCTCCAGAGCGCCCTCAATCCGAACATGGCGGAAAAGATCGAGCGCTTCGGTTCGGCCTTCGCTCCCGGCGACAAGGTGATGCAGACCGAGAACGACTACGACCGCGAGGTGTTCAACGGCGATCTCGGCAGAGTTCTCCGCATCGACCAGACCGAAGGCGTCCTGATCGCGGATTTCGATGGCCGCGAGGTTGAATATCCGTTCGGCGAACTCGACGCGCTGGTTCCCGCCTATGCGACGACGATCCACAAATCCCAGGGCTCGGAATATCCCGCCGTCGCCTTCATGTGAACGGGTCGCGGCGCAGATCCCGCGTTTCTCAAAAAGCCCTTGCCGCGTATGGATTCCGTCGCCGACTCACCGCGCCGCCTCGCACAGGCGCCGTTTCCATTTCTCGCCGGCCTTGAGATCCGCGTCGAGGAGGCGACGCTTTTTGAGTGATCTGCGCTCGCGTTCTGACGCGGTAGCGATCGACGTATCCGGTGGGATGCTTGTCGGGGGTTTCTCCACGGAAACCTTCGCCACGGCGCTTTCCGGCTGGAGGATCGGTTTCTTGGGCCGAACGGGTGAGGCGGTCTTGACCTTCCCTGTCGCGTGTTTGCGGCGAGGCTTTTCATCGGTTTCGGCCAATCGAACAACCAGAGCATCGTCATTCTTGATGAGGCTCGGCAACACCCGGCCCATGGGGGCGTTGGATGACGGGTTCGTCTCAGGCGAAGGAACCGCGGGAACACTTCGACCGAAAACCGCGTCGGCGGCCTTCATCGCAGCCTCGTATTCGTTCGCATGACTGTTGCGGCCTGCCGTGAAAGCACCGACATCCAAGAAACTCGGCGTTGCACGGTCTTTGCCGGCGTCGTCGCCCGTCGGCGGACGCATCGGCGTCGATCTGGATGAGCGGCTCTTGAATTCAATTTTGAAAGGACGGACCGTTGGACGCATTGGACCTCTTGGGATTTACGGCTCTCTGATATTCCGAGGGAACGGGGAGCTTGATTCGCCAACCGCTTTCAATTTGAGCGATCGGCTCGTTTGAAACAAGCTGTTGCCGAAGATGGCGGGCACGGCTGAAAACCACGCGCGCGGTTTGCATCCTATCACCAGCTCCTCAGCTTGACGATGCGCTGGGCGGGTTCGATCCATCGTATCATCGTTCACAACACGGAGGCGAGCCGTCGGTATGCAACATTACGATCCCCTTGACGCGCCCGACTGTGAGGAGTGGCTCGCGCTGGATGAGCAAGAGCGCATTGCCCTTGCGCGGGACTATCACGGGAGGGCGCATATTCGCGTGCCGAATGCCGTGATGCACGTTGCGATGCATGCAATCGTCGAGACCCAAATAGCGCTCGGAGAGGAGACGCCCGCTCGACGCACGGCTCAACGCCTCATGGACGAGGGCCTCGACAGGCATGAAGCTATCCACGCCATCGGCTCGGTGCTCATCGAGTTCATGACCGACCTCATGAAGGCGCCGAAATCAGGTAGAGACCCGAACGTGGCATATTTCGCCGCACGCGAACGGCTTACGGCGGCAAACGGGCTGTCTGGCCAGTAGGGTAGGGCGCCGGATTCAATACCCTTGAATGATTGGCCGCGCGCGCGGCTTTCGCGCGACGGGTGCCGCGCATAAGATGCCGCCACCAAACCGAATCAAGAGCTAATCTGAAACAATGCCCGAAACGCCAATCGACCAACCATCGCCCGCGCCAAGCGGCAAAGAAAAGTCGCCATACCAAGCGGACAGATTACGCGGGGTCAAGGAAGCGCGGACGGCGATCGAGGTCTTGAAAGTCAAATGGCCTGCGATTTTCAACGACCCAAAAACCATTAAGCCGCTGGCCAGCTCCGTCTTGTCTCAAGTCGCCACCGCCCTTGGCTGGAGTCTCGGCTGTACGCGCGGGGTGTTTCATGTTTGGAAAAGCCGCAACGACTATTGCCGCGCCGTTCTCCGCGACTCTGTCCGCGTCCATCTCGACGGCTCGCCAAGCGAGGAAGTTGTCGACGACCTCGCCCGAGAAATGGCAAAGGCTCAACTCGACAAGAATGCCGCGCGCAGCGCCGCGAGACGCGCCCGCGAATTGGCCGAGACGACCGCCAAGAGCGCGTAAGACGATGATTTTGCCAGTCTCGTATCGGTCGAGACGCGCGCATAAGGTTTCCGTCCCGACCCGCCGTCAACAGCCCATAGCATAGCTAATGTAAGCTGTTCTTGACG
>PLZT01000642.1:4763-4938 GCA_003152255.1 Methylocystaceae bacterium
AATGATGAATCGTAGAGTTTTCGCTATCATTCTCGGTCTTGGAGTCGCTGCGCTGTTCGCGCCGGGTCTCGCGCTAGCCGAGGATCACTTGGCCGAAGCGATCAGCCATACGAACGAAGCCATTGATCACGGCAAGCAAGGACATGCGGCTGTGCTCGTGACGCATGCCGAAGCC
>PLZT01000670.1 GCA_003152255.1 Methylocystaceae bacterium
AGGATCCGTATCGGCTCGCCCGCGATATCAGAGGCATTGGCTTTCGCACGGCCGACGCCATAGCCATGAAAATGGGCATGACCCGCGAAGCCCCGCAGCGGCTGCGCGCCGGTGTGTCCTTCGCCCTCCAGGAGGCGACGGACGACGGCCATTGCGGGCTTCCGGTCGACAATCTCGTCACCCTCGCCACCAAGCTGCTCGACGTCGATAAAGCGCTTGTGAGGGCGGCGCTCGATCACGAGCTCGCCGGGGCCGAGGTTGTCGGCGACACGATCGGCGGGGAGGCGTGCGTTTTCCTGCGCGGGCTCCACATCGCCGAGCGCGGCGTGGCCGAACGGCTCCGCGCACTGGTCCGAGGCGCCCTGCCCTGGCCGGTGATCGACGTGGAGAAGGCCCTGCCCTGGGTCGAGCAAAAGACCGGCAAGACGCTGGCGGCGTCGCAACGCGCCGCGATTGAAATGGCGCTGCGCTCCAAGGCGATGGTGATCACCGGCGGCCCCGGCGTCGGCAAGACGACCCTGCTCGACGCGATTCTGCGCATTCTCGCCGCCAAGGGAACGAAGATTCTGCTCGCCGCGCCGACCGGGCGCGCCGCGAAACGCATGACCGAACAGACCGGCATCGAGGCGAAGACCATCCACCGCTTGTTGGAAATAGATCCCAAGACCGGCGGCTTTCGTCGCGGCGCCGACAATCCTCTCGATTGCGATCTGCTCGTCATCGACGAAACCAGCATGGTCGATATCGCGCTGATGTTTTCGCTCGCCAAGGCGATCCCCGCTCGGGCGGCGCTCCTGCTTGTCGGCGACGTGGATCAACTTCCCTCGGTCGGTCCGGGGCAGGTGCTCGACGACATCATCAATTCCGGCGCGATACCGGTCGCGCGGTTGACCGAGGTGTTTCGCCAGGCCGCCGAGAGCCGGATCGTCGTCAACGCGCACCGGATTAATCGCGGTGAAATGCCGGAATGGCCAAAGCGCGGCGAGGATTCGGATTTCTGGTTTGTCGAAGCCGACGATCCCGAGAAGGGAGCGGCGAAGGTCGTGGAAATTGTCCGCGACCGTATTCCACGCCGCTTTGGCCTCGACCCAATTCGCGACATTCAAGTTCTCTGCCCGATGCAGCGCGGCGCGCTCGGCGCGCGGTCGCTCAACGCCGATCTGCAAAAAGCCCTCAATCCCAATCCTCCAGCGAAGATCGAGAAATTCGGGTCGATTTTCGCGCCCGGCGACAAGATCATGCAGACCGAGAATGATTACGATCGCGATGTCTTCAATGGCGACCTCGGAACCGTGTTGCGCATCGATGAGGTTGAAGGCCTCCTCGTCGCAGGGTTCGACGGGCGCGAGGTCGAATATCCGTTTGGCGAACTCGACACCGTGGTTCCCGCCTATGCGACGACGATCCACAAGTCGCAAGGTTCGGAATATCCCGCCGTCGTCATCACGCTTGCAACCCAGCATTACACCATGCTGGCGCGCAATCTCGTCTACACAGCCGTCACGCGGGGCAAGCGTCTCGTGGTGATCGTCGGTCAGCGTCGGGCGATGGCGATCGCGGTGCGAAGCGGCGGCGGACGCAAGAGATGGACGAAGCTCCGCGAGTGGCTGAGCGCGAATTGATTTTAAGCGGCATGCTCATGTGCTCAACCGCGCCGGCGAGGACGCGCAGAAAATCGTCCATGAAAAGCGGCGGGTCGTTCCTTCGCAAATATTTCGCCGGCGATCGTCATGGACGGCGACCGATCGTGAAGAGGCGATTCGCTTTTGCTTTCTGCCGCGCTCCCCTAACGGAACTCTATACGAAAAGTGCGCCCTGGAAAGCCGCGCTCAGGCTCTCGAGTCATTCGCCGGGCGCTCGCCTCATTCGTGATCGGCGGCCCCAATTTTCTGAACGCCCACAAACTCGCCCTGACGCAAGTTCTCATCCAGCGGTGTCTTCGCGTTGCTTTCCGGACGCCGCCGTGTTCGACGGCCCGTCGCTATTCTCGATTGAGTTGTTCGAAATAAGCCAAGGGCGTTGTTTGTGAATCGGCGAATGAAGAAGGGCGATCCACTGATTCTCATTTCTCGTTTTGTTTGCAATGGGTCCGAGGAACGCTCAGATGTCATCAGAGCTGTGATGTCGCGCTGAGTTGCCAACTGGCAACTGGCAGGCTTTGGAGGTTCCGCTAGTGTCATCCAATTCGGTAATGGTTAACGCTCATTAACCCTTTATTTCTTGCTATTCGGACAGAATCAGGTTGTCTTAGTTACGGAACCGAGGCGCAGATTTGCCGGCAAGGCGTAGTTATGCTGGTTCGGCGGAGAGATGGATAAGGCATGGCCGCAAAGTCCAAAATAACTGCTGTTATTGCCGAGGACGGGAGCGCCTTGTCGCAGGAGCTCAACTCACTTCGTAAGACGCTTTTCCCACCAGAGTCACAAAAAGTACTTCGCAGTTTTTCCTCTGGCGAGGCTGCCAAGCTGATAGGTATCGCAGACGGTTATCTTCGGCAATTATCCTTGGGGGGGAAAGGCCCGCCACCGGATATCGGTGTCGGGGGTCGCCGATCGTATTCGCTCGAGCAAATCAATTTGTTGCGAAAGCTTTTGGAAGAAGGCGGCAAAGGCAAACGCTATTTGCCGCATCGGACTGGCAGCGAGCACTGCCAAGTTCTCGCGGTCGTCAATTTCAAAGGTGGATCTGGAAAAACGACAACGTCCGCGCACCTTGCTCAATATCTGGCATTGCGCGGTTACCGCGTCCTCGCAGTAGATCTTGATCCTCAGGCTTCGCTTACTGCTCTACACGGCTATCAACCAGAGTTCGACATCGGACCAAACGAAACCCTCTTCGGGGCGATCCGTTATGACGAACAACGTCAGCCGCTCGAAAAAATCGTGCGAAAAACTTATTTCACGGGCCTCGATTTGGTGCCCGCAAATCTTGAACTCATGGAGTTCGAACACGACACACCGAAGGCCCTCGCTGACGGGGAGAGTGAGGCGTTCTTCGGCCGCGTTGCTACGGCGTTAGGGGCTGTCGAAAGTCGTTATGACGTGATGGTGCTCGATTGCCCACCACAGTTGGGGTTTCTGACCCTTGGTGCCCTATGCGCCGCAACCTCCGTGTTGATCACTGTTCATCCGCAAATGCTTGACGTTATGTCGATGTGTCAGTTCTTGCTGATGGCCTCTGACCTACTCTCGGTCGTACAGGATGCCGGAGCAAATATCGACTATGACTTTCTTCGATATGTCGTGACTCGTTACGAGCCATCCGATGGCCCACAAACTCAAATGGTCGCTTTTATGCGCTCCCTATTTCGAGAGCGGGTTCTGACCAATGCCATGTTGAAGTCGACCGCTATTTCTGACGCGGGGCTGTCCAAACAGACGTTGTACGAGGTGGGGCGAGAGAACTTTACTCGGGCGACCTATGACAGGGCCCTCGAATCACTCGACGCAGTCAATACTGAAATAGAGGCATTGATGTCGCAAGCATGGGAGCGGCAGCCGTGAGCCGGAAAGACACCCTTCGAGCGTTATTGACCGCCCGAGAGCGGAAGTTGCCAGATGGCAACTCGCCAGAAGGGCTTTCGGAAGATGCGACAGATCTCGAGGCAGTGCCGAAGCAGCTGGTTCGGTCCGGGGCGGTGGGCGCCATGGGGCGATCACTCGGGAAATTGGCCCACGCGGCTGAGGAGGCGCGGGCGCTTATCGCTGCTGGGGAAACGGTTGTAGAGATCGACCCGGCCCTTATTGACTCGTCATTTTTAACGGATCGTCTCGCCAATGCGGATGAAAATCATGCTGCGCTCGTCGCTTCGATTCGAGAGCATGGGCAGCAAGTCCCAATCCTCGTCCGCCCACATACACAACGAGCGGGTTGGTATCAGATTGCCTATGGTCATCGACGCTTGCGAGCGGTGGCAGAGTTGGGCCGACCAATAAGGACGGTTGTCCGGGAGCTGTCGGATGCAGAACTCGTCGTTGCGCAAGGGCAAGAAAATTCCGCTCGTCTCGATCTCAGCTATATCGAACGAGCTCTCTTTGCGATCTCGATAGAGGATAGAGGATTCGACCGCGAAGTAATTATGGCGGCGCTCACTATTGAAAAGACCCAGCTGTCACGCCTGATTTCCATCGGTCGCGCTATCCCAATTGAGGTTGTTCAGCTGATCGGGCCAGCGCCGAAGACAGGGCGCCCTCGATGGGCATTGTTGGCCGAGAAGATTTCCTCACGCGACATTCGACCCATCCTGGAAAAATTGGCGACTGACAATGACTTCAGGGACGCAGACAGTGACACCAGATTTGTGTCGTTCCTTTCCGCAATCGACATGAAAACCGTTGCACTAGTTCCGAGAAAAGCATGGAACGATGAGACCGGAAGGAAAATTGCAACCCTACAGCAGGGTGCCGGCCGTTCGACACTTGTCCTGGACGAGAAGTTGGCACCAGACTTTGGCAACTTCCTGCTTGATCAATTCCCGAGGCTCTACCGTGACTATCAAGAACGGCGAAAGGGCTGAAATTAGAGATTCGTGGCGTTGTCGCCCGGATGAGCGTGGGGAGCGTTGTAGCGAGTCCGAAGGAATATGCGTGAGCTCTCAAACATGAGGTGAACAGCAAAAGAAAAAGGCCCCCGAAACGTCTCCGTCCCGGAAGCCTCTCTAATAGTGTTGCAGCTAAGAGAATCCCACTTCCGCGAATCGCTGTCAAGAGTCAGCGCCGATTCGGCGAGCAGATTTCTTTTGCCTGAACGAGGCAAAAGGTCATGCAAACACAACCAACGACGCCCTTTGGGCGGCGATCGCTGTCGCTCGCCATGGTGGCGAGCCAGGCGAGCGCGAGAGATTTCGCGGGAAAACCGGGTAGTTCGGAAGCTATCGTCCACAAATGGCGGCTGTTTCGGGCGCTGACCGAGGCCAAAACGCCGCTCGGCGTCACGGACCGGGCGCTGTCGGTGCTGCACGCGTTGTTGTCGTTCCATCAGGAGACGGCGTTGACGCTGCCGGTCGCCGATCGGCGCGCCGACGACGAAGACGGGGACGGGAGCGCCGGCATCGTCGTGTTCCCGTCCAATCGAGAACTGTCGATCCGCGCCCATGGCATGGCGCCGGCGACGCTGCGCCGCCATCTCGCCTGCCTAGTCGATGCAGGACTGATCATCCGCCGCGATTCCCCGAATGGCAAACGCTATGCCCGAAGAGGGCAGGGGGGCGAGATCGAAAGCGCCTTCGGCTTCGATCTGACGCCGTTGGTGGCGCGCGCCGTTGAGATCGAAAATTTCGCCGAGGAAGTGCGGGCCGAAAACAAGGCCGTCAGGCTGCTGCGCGAACGCATCACGCTGCTCCGCCGCGATATCGTCAAGATGATCGCGACCGGGCTGGAGGAGGGCGTTCCCGGCGACTGGCAGGGGTTGCACCTGCGCTATGCGGCTCTATCGAGCCGCTTCGTGCGCAACCTATTGCTCGCCGATCTGGAGGCGTTGGCGAGCGAACTCGCCGCATTAAACGCCGAAATCCAGAAAGCGCTAGAAAATCACGTAAATCTCCAAAAAAAAAGCGGCAATGAGTCCCATTCTGAGCGCCACATACAGAATCAAATTACAAACTCTTTCGATCTTGAACCTCGCCTTCAAAGAGGCAGGGGCGAAACCTTGTCGTCCAACGACCAAGGCCCGCGCTCTCCATCGGCACCCAAGTCGCCAAACGCCCATCATCCTAAACCCTCGGCGCCCAAAACCTATCCTCTCGGCATGGTGCTGGAGGCCTGTCCCGATATCCTCGATTACGCCACCAAGGGTGGCATCGACAATTGGCGCGATCTCGCGACAACCGCGGCGACGGTTCGGCGGGCCATCGGGGTGTCGCCGGACGCTTGGACGCAGGCCTTGGAGGTCATGGGCGAACACGACACGTCCATCGTCATCGCCGCGATCCTGCAGCGGGGCGAGGAGATCAAAAGCGCCGGCGGCTATCTGCGGGTTCTGACCGCGAAAGCCAGGGCAGGGGAGTTTTCGCTTGGGCCGGTGCTGATGGCGCTGCTGCGAGGAAAAGCCGCGAAAGCGGCGCGCGAACGAAAAGCGGCCGGGTGACGGCGCGGCGGTTTTAGCTATGCGGCATGAAGCCTGCCTTGCGACAGGCGATGACCGCGACGGTAATCGATCGGGTGGCGTTTTATCCTGCGGCGAAATAATCCTCTCGTGAACCCCGCGTTCGCTTCAGTCCGGCGGCTATGGAAACAGGGCGCCGGACTGTTTTGTGGCTTCGCGAAGGGAGTGCGGGCTAAAGTAGAAATTGTGACCCAACATCACCTTTTGATCGGACAGCCAATGCCAA
>PLZT01000044.1 GCA_003152255.1 Methylocystaceae bacterium
TTTGAGGTTTTCCAGTTCTTGAAAGTCGGCGGCCGCCCCGGCAAGCTTATCATGGAGCGCGAGCTGGCTGACGATCCTAAACAGGTCCGACTTCGCCTGATGAAACACAACGCAGCCTTGTCGTCCGATTATGACGAATCCATGCGCGAGGTGACAGCAGCGATCAAAGCCGCGCCGTTGCACTTGTTGCGTTATGCTGCAAGCAATGGATGGCTGCCCGATAACACCGCGTTCGTCAATTCGTCCGGGATAATCGACTCCAAAAACCGCCAGCAGAAAATTTTGCCCCCACGTTGGCTCAACACCGCGCAGTGCCGCGGTGGAAAGCCCGAAGGCCACGTGGCAGGTTGGATTAAAAACGTCGCTGGCCCGTGCCGCTGTTCGGACTTGGCGATGACCGCGCTGTCGGCGGCATTCGCCGCGCCCCTGTTGAAGATGACTGACCGCCATTCTTTTGGGCTCAACATTTACGGAGCGTCGAAGACGGGCAAAAGCACGATCCTGCTCGCCGCTTCATCGGTCGCCGGCGTCGGGCGGGAGGGGGAGTTGTCCAACTGGGCGGCGACGTCGGCAGCAGTTGGCGAAAATTGCCGCATTTATTGCGATAGGTTGATGCCGATCAATGAGCTGGGGCTTATCGCCAAGAAGAGCGCTTACGCGAAAATACAGCCCACAATCTATCAAATCTCTGAAGGCCGTGAGCGAGAGCGCCATAGCAAGTCGGTCTTCGCGATAACCGACGACAGCATGGGATCTCGGACCATCTTCTGTTCTACTGGCGAACATTCGATTGACCATTACGCGCAGCTCGCTGGTGAAACTCGAGACGAAGGCGAGCTGGCCCGCTGCACCGAAATCCCGGCGGTTCGCAACAATCACAAGACGGTAATCGACCGCTGGCCCAAGACTGTACCAAGCGATCAGAGGAACGGGTGGGCGCGAAGGTTGCTCAAGCGACTCCGCAAGGCCTGTCAGAGGCATCACAACGTGGCTCTGAAACCTTTCGTCGAATTCCTGATGAAGGATTGGGAGCGCGCCGAGCGACTCGTGACAATTTACATGCAGAAGTTCATGGACGGGCTCGACACCGAGAGCATGAGCGGGGCGATAGAGCACGCGGCCGAAAACTTTTCGCTGATCCTCGCCGGGGGTGTCCTGGCAATCGACGCAGGCCTCCTTCCCTATCAAAAGGGCGACTTGCTGCGCGCGGTCACGCGCTGCTTTCTCAGCGCGATTTCCGTCACCGCCGAAGAGCGCGACCCCCTTGCGAGCGCCAAAGCAATTCTGCGCAAGCGTCTCAAGGGGGATCGCATCTTCCGTCGGCGATCGTCGAACGTCTCTTTCGACGCAGGCCAATTTGACGGCTATGTCGTTAAAGATGGTGAGCGCTGGAGGTATGTAATCCGCGCGTCATCGTTGCGCGAATGGTTCAAAACGGAGCCGCGAGCCTATAAGCTAATTGTCGAGTGGCTCGAACAAAAGCGCTGTCTCCTGGCGCGCCAGTCCCGCTCGACAGAAATGGTCGAACGCCCCACCGACTGGGCGGAGCGGACCGTGGTTTGGACCGACCAACAGTCCACGGCCACCCGCTCGGTCGTCTTGTATGAGCCGTTCGTGAAATAAGCGTGCGCGAACGTCTCGGCATAATTACGATGGGGGCGCTGCGTCCCCATCGCTTACGAATCGGCTATGACGGCCGCCTATCTGATGAAGCAGAAGATCCCGAAAGCGTCGCTGATGGCATCGTTTTCGATGTTTCCTCTGGCGCCATACTTGATGGCGACTGGAAAGACCTGATCGGCTTTGCGTCCGGCAACCCGGAGAGCGCGCAGAGTTGCAAGGAATTGCTCGTCGAGGTTTGTCGGCGGCTTACGGATCAATCCATGCGTATCGGACTGGAAGGACGCCTATTCCATCTCGCATGCATCCGTTTTGTCCCCGAAGGCCGGCTCTTCTTCGCCGACGCCCAACACGTCGTCGAGATCGTTGGAGGGAAAAGACCGCTCCAGAAGCCCAGCATCCTCGAGGTATCTGATGTCGGCAAGGATGCGGCGAGCTTGGCCGGGATTGCGCAGGACATAGCGTCGGGGCGACGGCGGCGGATGGACTTGGCTTTACCGGGCGAGCGGCGCGGCCTAGGACAGGTGGCGAGGGCTTCTGGCGCTGACGGGGCCCCCTTTCCTCGACGTCGCCTTTCGCGTTTCTGCGGCCTCGGTAGCGGCCATAGTGTCGCCGCCGGACAAGACCGCTTCGCCATGAGCCCCCTATATGAGGCGGGCGACTTCATCGAGCTGCACGAAGGTGCGGAGACCGGCGCGGCGGCGGATTGTTCTGGAAGCCATATCAGGCGGCCTTGTGGCGGCCGTGGCGCCTGAAACCTTCGATCAGGCCGCCTGGGTCCCCCGTCGACACGGATCGGCGGCTATGATCGCTGCGCAAAAGCTTGGTGGCGGTTGAGCCTGTAGGAGACGACGACGCCGACCACATACCCGTGCTGACATCCGATGCAGAATCTTTCAATCCAATCGAATTAACCGCCGACATCGTGGCGGCCTTCGTCGCCAACAACGCCTTGCCAATAGCGGACCTGCCCTCGCTGATTCAATCCGTGCATGCCACTTTGGCCCAACTGGCAAGCGGGCCGGTAATTGCCGCCCCGCTGCTCGAGAAAAAGGAACCAGCGGTTTCCGTTCGTAAATCGATCACGCCCGAATACCTCTTCTGTATGGACGACGGCAAGAAATTCAAGTCGCTGCGCCGGCAATTGGCGAC
>PLZT01000697.1:0-2310 GCA_003152255.1 Methylocystaceae bacterium
AATCAGCGGCAAGACATGAGCAGAAGGCTTGTATCCCACCGCACTGCCGGGACGAGGCATTTCATGATCGATCAAGCCGGTCACACCCATCGCCCGCAAATACTCGCCAACAAGCGCCAACCCGCTATGCGCGGTCAGTAATTCGTCCGTCGCCGCCAGCTTGAACGGCAAAACCGTCTGCAACGACCCCATCGCACCCGCCCGGTGAAAGATTCCCGCAACTCAATGAGGCTCATCTTATTCAAAAAGCAGGCATTTTCGAGTCGCGGCACTAATTCATCGCGGATGTCGGGCTTACGATAACGCGTGTAAAATAAGGTCCCCGCCACAGCACATCGCAAAGACCCTCTCGGGGCATGAAAGTGCAGCCGGCGGCGAGGCCCGCTTGGGTGCGCTCCCGAATCAAGCTGCGCTCGAGAGGGCGCAGCGAACGTGTCGGCCGCCGACCGGGGTCGGTGGGCTTATGCACCTAACTTTTGCACACGCTACGCCACTGATTTTCAAAGATTATCGATGTGTCTCGAAAGGTTTCCGAATTGCACGGCTCAACGCGGCTTCAACCTCCGTTGACCGCTAATCCTTGCGCTGGCGTTTCTCTTGGGCACGCCGGGCGAGCCACCTCACGACTTCCCGCGACGTGTAGATTGTGCCCCCTGACGCCCAATCTCCGTCCGCGATTTCGCGGAAAAAGCACCAGATCCGGTCATCTTCCTCGGATGAGGGATTAGGAATCGGCGCGCCGTAGGATCTCGGTGGCCCGCTCGGCTAGGCGGCGCTTGGTTTCAGCCTCGAGCACTTTCGGGAATGTGACAAACTCTATTTCATACCGGGGCTTCTCGGCAACGTCACCGCAGATAAAGTATTTGTCCGCGTCAACTTCGATGACGTGGGCAGAGACTGTCAGTGACCGTATCTCGCGGGTCCGCGCCCCGCCGTGGCAATCAAGGAACTCGTCAATCAGCTCGCGGACGACAGATCGTAATACGGACGGCTCCAGAGCGTTTCTAGTCAGAGTAATGTTTACGCTCGGCATCTAGTCGTCCTTCGATGACTGACAAAAAGTGGGCGCGACGAGGTCGTTTACCATGTCATCGCGTGTTGATGGCGGCCTTGCGCACGCCAATTTCATTTTTAGCGCGGCTTGTCGTCGGCGGCGCTCGCGCGGCGGGAATGTAACGATACAGCGTCGCCGGCGACACGCCAAGGCGATGCGCGATTTGAGTCACGCCGATGTCGGGATTGGCGAGCATTGCCTTGGCCGCCTCGATGTCGTCGTCCGTGAGTTTCGGCGGACGGCCTCCGGTGCGGCCAATGCGCCGCGCGGCGGCGAGACCCGCTTGGGTGCGCTCTCGGATCAGGCTGCGCTCGAATTCCGCCAATGCGCCGAACATGTGAAAAACGAGGCGCCCTTGCGCCGTCGTCGTGTCGAGAGCTTCGGTCAGGCTGCGAAACGCGATATTTTTCAGCCGCAATTTCTCAATGGTTTCGATCAATTGCTTCATCGAACGCGCCAAGCGATCGAGCTTCCATACGATCAGCGTATCGCCGCTGCGCGCAAATTCCAACGCGTCGCGCAAGGCTGGCCGATCCGTAACCGCGCCCGACAATTGCTCGGTGAAAATCTTACCGCATCCCGCTTCATTGAGCGCGTCCCGCTGCAAGGCGAGATTCTGATCAATGGTCGAAACCCGCGCGTAGCCGATCAACATCCCTTTCGATGGCGCTCTCCTCGTCGGCATGTCCGCTGCCGAATGGACTACAGACGGCAAAACCGCGTGCCCCGTCCCCGCAGCTCATGGCTCTAAATGACCCTGGCTGTGTGAAAGCGCCCTTGATGGTATGATTCTCTGGCGATTTGCGGGGGATCGGATGAAGCGCTTTGTCGAGGGGGCGGATCGTGGGCAGGGCGCGATTTTTCCGGAATGCCTCGATGATTGGGTTGGCGAGGATAATCCCGTTCGTGTGATCGACGTTTTCGTCGACGGGCTAAATCTCGGGGCGCTCGGGTTCGGTGGGGTCGATCCCAAGGCGACGGGCCGGCCTTCCTATCATTCGTCCTGCCTGCTGAAGCTTTACATTTACGGCTACCTCAACCGGGTTCAATCGAGCCGCCGGTTGGAGCGCGAGGCCGGACGCAACGTCGAAGTGATGTGGCTGACGCGGCGTCTTTCTCCCGACTACAAGACGATTGCCGATTTCCGCAAGAACAACGGTCGCGCCATCCGCGAGGTTTGCGCCCGTTTCGTCATGCTGTGCCGCACGATGGGCCTGCTCACGCAAGCCAGCGTCGCGATCGACGGCAGCAAGTTC
>PLZT01000697.1:2373-2560 GCA_003152255.1 Methylocystaceae bacterium
TGCTCGCGACGCCGGACCAGCAGATTTCATTGACGGACCCCGACGCTCGCTCGATGGCGACGAGCGGGCGATGGGAGCATGAGCATCTCCTTGAGGCCGTGCAACGTCGGCTTGATGCGGACCCCGGGAAGATGCGCGTGCGTCGCGAGACGGTCGAACACCCTTTCGGCACGATCAAGGCGCGGAT
>PLZT01000548.1 GCA_003152255.1 Methylocystaceae bacterium
AATCTCCCGCCGCGCCCTCGCCGCTGGTCTCGCGCTGGCGCCTATTGCTGGCCTTCCCGCGCTCGCTGGCGCGGTTTCCGCTCCCGACCCGATCCTTCCCGCCCTGGAGGATTTGCGCCGCCTCAAAGACCGCATCAAGGGCCTGGACGATGCGGCGCAGCGCACGCATGAAGCCCTTTCCGAATTGGGCCTCGAAACCCCTTCGGTCGCATTGGACGGCTATACTTTAGCCGATCACGACGCGATCGATTTGCATTGCGATTATGTCGGAATGCCGGAAAAGAATATCGACAATACAATCGCCTTGCTCGAATCCTGGCGTAAGCCTCCGCTCACGGACGAACAGAAAGCCGCGCGCGAGGCCGCGCGCCGCAAGGCGCACGACGAGTTGGACGCCATCAAGCGCCGGCATGACGAGGCGAAGATCGCAACCGGCTATGCGGCGGCGGATGGCGCGGCGACGGAGGCATTCGAGCGGCAAGGGGACGCCGAGCGCGCCATCTTCGAAACCTTGCCCATAAGCCGCGCCGGTGCCATCGCCCTGCTACGCTTCGCCGCCGACCATATCGAGGATTTTGGCGTCAATGACGCGAAGGTCGAGGACGTCTTCCCCGACGCCATCCGCGCCGCCGCTGATTTCTTCGAAGGGGAGGCGTGACCATGGAGGAGCAATCCAAACAAGCCGCGCCGGCTGTTGACCACGGGCTGCAAGATCGTCTTGAGCAAATCGCCGCGAAAGTCATCTTTCTCAAGTGCGTCTTGCCGGAAGACGCCTTGGGAGACCAAGCGCAATTTGGTTTCGGCCTAATCCTTGGCGAGATTGCCCGCGATATTAGCGCCGCCGGCACACCCCCGGAAAGCGAGGCATGACCATGGCGACGGATATCTCTCGCCTCGGCTTGGGCGCGCTTATCGCTCGCACCTGGCGCATCCGGCTCGCGCGCATCGTCATGAAGCTGGCGGCCGGGGTGATGACGGTCGCCGAGCGCTTATTGCCGGAAGACTTGCGCCCGCTAATCGCCTCGCCTATTATTTAAGCAAGCGAACGGTTGCACAACCAGACGCCACGACGCGGCCCGACCTCGGATGAACAGGCGGGCCGTTTTTGCGTTTTACCGCTCCATTTCCACCATCTGACGCTCGCTCCAATCGGGCATAACCGCAGCCACACGGCTGCTGCCAATAAGAGCCGCAACGACGACAATGGACATCACCGCAATAATGCCGATCACCCCAATAAAATTTACGAGATCACCCGTATATCGACGCGTATGCAATTGAGGCTCCTCAAGAGCGGCTCCCAAGAATCGTCTCTTGAAATTCTGCGCCAGTCGCTTCCCATGCTCAATGAGATGAGAGTGCGTCATGACAGCGCGGCGGCCGGGAGAAGGGCGGGCGCCAGCTCTGCGGCAAATGGTCCACGCTCATTCCCGCCGCCCTCTGCCCGCGCAAATCCAGCGTGCCGCCCCACGTCGGATTGTCCGGCGCCTATTGCTGAGCGGGTTCCTCTGCCGCCGGCGCCTGCTCGGCTGGCTCAGCTTTGGGATGGTGTTCGGCGGGTTTCGGCTTCGGCTTCGGCTTCGGTTTTTTGACGGGAACCTTTGGATGAGGTTTCGCGATCGGCACCTTCTTCGCGACGGGTTTTGCTTGCTCGAAGTTTTCCGTTTTCGGCGGCGTCGCGCTCATGAAAGGGACTACAGGTTCGGCGCTCGGGGCCGGAGCGAGAGGCGACTGGCTGTTCGAGCTTTCAGTTGGGCTTACGCTCGGACGGATAGCGTTGTTGTCCAGCACGTCTTTCTGCCCCGTCGTGTCTGCGGCGGGTGCCTCGCTCTCTGACTGGGCGGGGACTGCCGATTGGATTTCTTTGGGGACGACTTCGGGCTCTGTTGGAGCCGCCTCCTGCGTCGGCCCTTTGGCTTTAGGCTCGATCGCGGCCCACTCGCGATGCATGAGGCCGTTGATCTCGTCAACTTTGCTATTCACGAGCGCACGGAACTCGTCGGCTTTGTCGGGCGGCGTGATGTAAATGCCTGCGCCAAAACCGATCGCGCTTGCGATCACGACGGTAGTCAATGTCGATAAAATGCCTTTAATCATTCTTGCTGTGCCACCCGAATGGACGATCCCACTTTTCGGCACAGCGCGGGTTTCCTTGCGTTCTCTTTGACGGCGGTCCTCTACAGCACGCAATACGGTTTCAGCCTCTTCTCGCTCGCGCGGTTCGTCTTTGGCTCGGCGGGCGGCTTCTGCCTCCTCATGCACGATCCTCGCCTCGGCAACCTCAGCCCGTTTCATGGTGACGACGGCCGCCTCAGCAGCCTGTTCTTTCTTGAGCCGCTCTTCTTCTTCTTCTTTTTGTTTCACAACGCCAAGGATCGAGTCGATGGAAAATATCTCTTCGGCGCGCTGGTTTTCCTTTTTTGGTTTGAGACCGACGAGAGTTGGCTCGACCTGTGCTTTCCTGCGCCGATCTTCTTCCCTTTGTTTCACAGCGGCGAGGGTCCAGTCGCTGAGAAGTATCTCTTCGGCGCGCTGGTTTTCCTCTCTTGGTTTCGCAGCGGCGACAATCCGTTCGCGGAGAGGTATCTCTTTCACGCCTCACTCCCGTTTTTTTGGCTCTTATCCGACATCCGCCGGCTGAATGGCTCTACTGGGGCTGAGATTGCTGCTTACGACGAATTTTGGCAAGCGCCGGCGACGCCTTGGGATTGCAGGGCGGCGATTGTGGGCGGCCCGATTGGTGACACCGGAGTGACACGCCGCGAAACGCCAGTGACACAAGTTTGTAAGATATTGATTTTATTGGCTGGGGGACCTGGATTCGAACCAAGATTGACGGAGTCAGAGTCCGCAGTTCTACCGTTGAACTATCCCCCACCGGCGCTCCCTCGAGGTCGGGCCGCGCGATAGAGTGCTTCGTCTAGTCAGAGCGCCGCCGCCTGTCAATATCGATGCGGGCGAAGCCGCGAAATTGATCGGGCGACCCGGCGCAACCAAAGTCGCGCCGCTCGTCGATGCCCCGGCGGCGGCCGCGACGGTCCTCACAAACAGCGCTCGTCCAAAATCGCCGCGATGTTCACGCTCATGACGGTCGAATCCAGGCTGAAGATCTCGTCCGGCTCGACCGTGAACGGTCCGCTGGGGCCGACGATCGTCACTTTTCTGATCGGGGTCCAGGAGCCCAATGGATTGTGGCGGAAGTCCGCGCAGGANNAGGGTTTTTCGCGAAGGGCGTTTGACGCGCCCCCCGCTTCCCTGCCATGCTCGGCGCGAAGCAGGGTGGAGACTGACATATGGCGTATGACCTCGTAGCCTTTAAGGAGGCCCAAAGCGGGCAGCCGGTTAATGTTAACCCCCATCTCGTTCGTTATGTCCTCAAGATCGACGAGAAGACATCCCGGATCGTCTTCGACAAGGATCAATCGCTTGTCGTCGACGGGGCCATCGCGACAGTATCCGAAAACTTGAGAAAATCCGTAAGCTGATCAGCCGCTTTGTTGTTTTGGGCTGAAGACCACGGTTTTGCAGTTAGCGCAGATGATGCGCGGTTCCTTGGAGCCATTCGCGCCCGAAATCACCTCGAAGCAGGGAGGGCAAGCCTCGATCCTTGTCCCCACGCTCCCCGTCTCATAGGGATGGTCTTCTTCGGAAATGACAATCGTCGCCGAAGCCCCACAATCATCGCATCTAATATTGGATGTCCATCGATCGCGTGCAGTCATTCTCACAATATGTACGCATTCGCGCCACAATTCCAGAGCGGTCGCGTAGGCTTGCGCGAATGGCCCCCCGCCCAAAGCCGCCCCAACGTTGACGCGGCCGCCCCGTTCCTGTATCAGTCCCCTAGCCGCGTCGCGGCGCGAGACGCTCCAGTCGCGTAAACAGGCCTTGCCCTAGTCCAGGCCGACGATCTGTCGAGCGTCCCTTTTCCTCACGATACGACGGCCCGATACGCGGGGCCTGTCTCCATCTTGACCGATCGACCCCAAAAGGGCGGCGACACGCCGCGCTTGGGGTTTGGATCACATTTTGAAAGAAAACACGTGACCAAATTTACCGATCTCGGCCTCGCCGAGATTCTTTTGCGCGCTCTTACGCATGAAGGCTACGAGACCCCCACCCCGATCCAGGCGCAAGCCATCCCCTCGCTATTGCAGGGCCGCGATCTGCTCGGCATCGCCCAGACCGGCACCGGCAAGACCGCCGCCTTCGCGCTGCCGATTCTGCAACGCATATTGAACGACCGCCGCCGCCCCGCGCCCTATACGACGCGGGCGCTCATTCTGGCGCCGACGCGCGAACTCGCGGCGCAGATCGCCGACAGCTTCCGCGCCTATGGCCAGTTCTTCCGTCCCGCCGTCGGCGTGATCGTCGGCGGCGTCTCGCATCGGCCGCAGATCGACATGCTGGCGCGCGGCCTCGACGTGCTCGTCGCGACGCCGGGGCGTCTGCTCGACCACATCTCCTCGGGCCACGTCAAACTCGGGACGACCGAGGTTATCGTGCTGGACGAGGCCGACCATATGCTCGATCTCGGCTTCGTCGTGCCGATCCGCCAGATCGTCGCGAAGCTGCCCAAGGTTCGGCAGAACCTGTTCTTTTCGGCGACCATGCCGAAGGAAATCGCCGGCCTCGCCGGCGACATGCTGAAAGACCCGGTGCATGTGAGCGTCGCCCCGGCGGCGACCACCGCCGAGCGCGTCGAGCAGCATGTCTATTACGTCGATGGCGGCGCCAAGCGCGACCTTTTGGTCGAACTGCTGCAAAACAAGGACATCTCCCGCGCCATCGTGTTCACCCGCACCAAGCGCGGGGCGGATCGCGTGGCGCAGCATCTGGAACACGCCACGATCGGCGCGGCGGCGATCCACGGCAACAAGAGCCAGAGCCAGCGCTTGCGCGCGTTGAAGGATTTTCGCGACGGGCGCACGCGCGTGCTGGTCGCGACCGACATCGCCGCGCGCGGCATCGACGTGTCGGAGATCTCGCACGTGATCAACTACGACATCCCCGACACGCCGGAAGCCTACACGCACCGCATCGGCCGCACGGGGCGCGCGGCGAAAACCGGCGACGCGTTTACCTTGATCTCGCGCGAGGATGAGTCGATGGTCCATGCGATCGAGCGCCGAATGGGAAAGACGATCGAGCGCCGCCAGCTCGAGGGCTTCGACTACAACAAGGGCCCGGAGCNNCGACATCGCCGCGCGCGGCATCGATGTCGACGGCGTGAGCCATGTCGTCAATTTCGAATTGCCGGAAGTGCCGGAGGCCTATGTGCACCGCATCGGCCGCACGGCGCGCGCCGGCGCGACGGGACGCGCGATTTCGCTCTGCGACAACGCCGAGCGGCCGTTGCTGCGCGCCATCGAAAAGCTGACGCGCCAGACCATCGACGGCACCGACCGGCGCACGCCGGGCGGGCGTCACGAGGAGCCTGAGCAGGAAGTCCGCCGCCCGCGGCCGCAACAGCACCACCGCCCGCAAGGCGCGGGAGCCGGCGCCCCGCGCGCCGCGCAACATGCGCAGGGCCGCCCGCAGGCGGCTACGGCGCCGCGCGGAACCGGCCAACCCGCCCGCCGCCCGAACAGCGGCGCGACGCGCCGTCCGGCTTAAGCCACGACTCTTCCCTTTCTCCCACACCGAAGTCGGCTGTTGCCGACTTCGGCATTTAATGCGCAAACCGGGAACACCCGGTTTGCGAGTGGGAGAAGGTGGCCTCGCGAAGCGGGGTCGGATGAGGGCTGATGGGAGGGATTCAACCAAGTCGCGACATCCCTCATCCGTCATGCTCCGCATGCCACCTTCTCCCGTTCCACGGGAGAAGGATTCGCGCGCCCGCCTTGCGCCTTTCCATATTGCATTTTAATCTGCAATCCTTCGCGGCGCGCCCGCGAAGTGGGGAAGATCATGGACAACGTCTTGGCGTCATTTTTCGCGCCGATCACGCTGCTGCTTGGCGGCGCGTTGGTCGCGCTCGGGTTTTTGTCCTTTCTCGACCTCAATTTCTTCAAGACCAAGTTGCGGGCCAAGGTCGCCTTCGCGGTCGGGCTCGCCTTTCTCTTCGCCACCGAGGCGATGTTTCTCACCAGCAGCGGCGCCGGGCGCTATCTCGCCGGGCTGCGCCTCGACGTGACCGACTGCGAATATAGGGTCGAGGAGGCTTTTCCGTTGGAGCGCGGCAAGCCCGGCCATGTCATCTCCGACAATATCAAGGCCTGCATGGACGAGCTCGGTTACGACTGGAGCATCGACCATCCGCATTGCGAAGAGGCGAAGGTCGCCACCAATACTTTTTGCTATTTGCCGCGCGCGCCGCTCGCCCGCACGATTGTCGCGTTTCAGATGAAGTTCGAGTGAGGCGGGAAACCCCCGCGATTGCGCGCGGCGCCGCGCTGCCCTAAGACAGGCGCGAAACCGCGAGCCCGCCATGCAAAACGACGCCTTGTCCAAAACCCCGACCGACGCGCTCGCCGAGTTGCGCGGCGAGATCGACCGCATCGATCTTGCCATGCACCGCCTTTTGATGCAGCGCGGCGAGATCATCGACCGGCTGATCGAGGTCAAGCGGACGCAATGTGGCGGACCTGGCGGCGGTTGCGCCTTCCGGCCCGACCGCGAGGCGCAGATGATGCGCGCGCTGGTCGAGCGCCACCGCGGCCTGCTGCCGCTCGCCGCGGTGGAGGGCATCTGGCGCGTCATCGTCTCGACCTTCACCTTCGTGCAGGCCCCCTATTCCGTCCACGCCGACGATTCCGGCGGCGACGCGCAGATGCGCGACAGCGCGCGCTTTCATTTCGGCTTCACCGTGCCTTATGTCCCGCATCACGGTGCGGTCTCGGTCATCGACGCCGTGAGCGCGTCATCGGGCGATCTCGGCGTGCTGCGTTCGCTCGGCGGCTCCGGCGACGGCGCCTGGTGGCTCCGCCTGGTAGGCGAGCGCGCGCCAAAAATCATCGCGCAGCTGCCGTTCGTCGAGCGGCCCGATCATCCGGCGGGACTGCCGGTCTTCGTGGTGGCCAAGCCCGCCACCGATTTTTACGCGCAGGACATCGCGCTCTATTCGGTGTCGCTGCCGCGCTGGGCGCATGACGTGCCGGCGGCGGTCGCGGCGGCGGAGGGCGAGATTCTCGCCAGCGCGCCCAAAAGCGGCGGCCATGCGCTGCTGGTCGCCGCGCCCGCCAAAAACTCATCCACAAAGACCGGCGCCGATCGATTGTTGGATGAGTTGAAGGCCTGCGGCGTCGAGGCGCCCGCCGTCGACGCGATCGGCGGTCACGCGACGCGCTTCGAGATGAACGAAGCCCGCGCCGGCGTGTTCTCGCCGAAGGGTTAGTGATCCCCATCGGCCCTCATCCGACCCCGCTTCGCGGGGCCACCTTCTCCCGTTCCACGGGAGAAGGGAGCGACCTTGCAATTTATTTTGCCGTATCAACCGGCGCCCCTTCCTTCTCCCACTTGTGGGAGAAGGTGGCCCCGCGAAGCGGGGTCGGATGAGGGCCCGCCGGCTTAGACCTGGAGCGCAACGTAATGTGCAAACCCGCCCCGCGCGAAAACGTGCTGGCCATCGACATCTATGTTCCCGGCAAGAGCGCGGCCGCGGCGCGGGACGGCGCGCGCGTGTTCAAGCTCTCGGCCAATGAGACGCCGCTCGGCCCCTCCCCGCGCGCGATCACCGCCGCGCGCCAGAGCATCGAGCACGCCGCCGAATACCCGGAAGGCTCGTCAAAGCTGCTGCGCCAGGCGATCGGCGCGGCGCACAATCTCGACCCCGCGCGCATCATCGCCGGCGCGGGCTCGGACGAGATTCTGGAGCTGCTGGCGCTGGCCTTCATCGGGCCGGGCGACGAGGCGATCTACAGCCAACATGGCTTTCTCGAATATAAAATCGTCACGCTCGCCGCCGGCGGAACGCCCATCGTCGCGCCCGAGACGAATTACACCGCCAATGTCGACGCGCTGCTCACCGCCGTGACGGCGAAAACCAAAATGGTCTTTCTCGCCAATCCGAACAATCCCACGGGAACGTATCTGCCTTTGAGCGAAGTCACGCGCCTCGCCGACGCGCTGCCGAAAAATGCGATCCTGGTGCTCGACGCGGCCTATGCCGAATATGTGACGACGACGGAATACGAGGCCGGCGTCGCCCTCGCGACGCAGCGCGACAATGTGGTGATGACCCGCACCTTCTCGAAGATTTACGGTCTCGCCGGGCTGCGGCTCGGCTGGGGCTACGGCCCCGCCGAAATCATCGACGCGCTGAACCGCATCCGCTCGCCGTTCAACGTGTCGAGCGTCGCCTCGGCGGCCGGAATCGCCGCGCTGGAGGACAAGGCGCATCTTGGCGCCGCCATCGCCCATAACGCGGAGTGGCTGCCCTGGCTCGCGCAAAACATCGCCGCGCTGGGGCTGGAGGTTCTGCCGAGCGTCGGCAATTTCCTGGCGATCCGCTTCCCCGACGAGGACGGCCGCCGCGCCGCCGACGCCGACAAATTCCTCACCGAGCGGGGCCTCGTGCTGCGCGCCATCACCGCCTATGGCATGCCGGAGTTTTTGCGCCTGACCGTCGGTTCGCGAGAGGCCAATGAGCGCGTCGTCGCCGCTCTGGCCGAGTTCGTGGGGCGCGGATGAGCGACACGGCGCCGCTGTTCAAAAAGCTCTGCCTGATCGGCCTCGGCCTGATCGGTTCGTCGATCGCGCGAGCCGCGCGCGCCAGGAACGCCGCGGCGGAAATCGCCGCCTATGACGCCTCGCCGCGGGTTCTCGCGCGCGTGCGCGAACTTGGGATCGCGGACGACGCCAGCGGCGATTTAAGGAGCGCGCTGGCGGGCGCCGATCTCGTCATCCTCTGCGTTCCCGTAGGCTCGATTGGCGCGGTGGCGCGGACCTGCGCGCCCTATCTGGAGCGCGGCGCCATTCTCTCCGATGTCGGCTCGGTCAAGGGCTCGGTCGTGGCGCAGGTCGCGCCGCTGGTTCCCGCCGGCGTGCATTTCGTGCCGGCGCATCCGCTCGCCGGCACCGAATATTCCGGCCCGGACTCAGGCTTTTCGACGCTGTTCGAGAACCGCTGGTGTCTGCTCACGCCGACGCCCGATACGGACGCCGGCATGGTGGAGGAACTCGCCGAGTTCTGGAAGCGGCTCGGCGCCAAGGTCGAGGCGACGACGCCGGAGCATCACGATCTCGCGCTGGCGGTGACGAGCCATCTGCCGCATCTGATCGCCTTCAACATCGTGGGAACGGCGGCGCATCTCGAAACCGTCACGCAGTCCGAGGTGATCAAATTTTCGGCCTCGGGCTTTCGCGACTTCACCCGCATCGCCGCCTCCGACCCGACCATGTGGCGCGACGTGTTCCTGCACAATAAGGACGCCGTGCTCGACATGCTCGGCCGCTTCAACGCCGACCTGAAGTCGCTCCAAGGCATGATCGAGCAAGACGACGGCCAGGGCCTGTTCGATTTGTTCACGCGCACGCGGGCGATCCGCAAGGGCATCGTGGAACAGGGCCAGGACACGGCCGCGCCGGACTTTGGGCGCCCGCATGACGGGAAGGCGCCATAGGCTGGGCCGCCTAGGCGTCCTTTTCTTCGCGAGCCTGCGCCGGATGCTTGACACTGATGACGACAATTTCGTCCGCGACCTGATCGACGAGATAATAGATCAGATAGCCATAACGCGGCGTCATCAGCTTGCGCGCGGCAGTTTGACGTTGCTCCCTCCCAAGAAGTGGAAAAATCAGCAAATTCTGTAAGCCGCGATAGATCGAGGCGCGAACCCGCGTGGCGGCGGCTGGACTATGTTGGCGCAAATATTCGGCGATGTTCGCGATGTCTTTCGTCGCGCGCGGCGTGAACCGGAGCCTCACGGATCGAAACGACGAAAGGCCGCTTCGACCTCGGCTTCCGACGCGAACTCGCCGCGGCGCGCTTGCGCGACGCCCTCGAGCACATCGGGAAGATGCTTGGGGTCGATCTCTTCCGCCGCTTCGTCTTCATGCCCCGCGAGGCAGAGCATCGCGCGCGCGATCTCGTCCTGATCGACGGGCGGCAAACGCCGGACGGTTTCGAGGGCGAGGTCGAGCAGTTTCGTCATTGCATGAATCTAGAGCGCGGAACCCGAATTGTCACGCTGTTAATCCTCCGCATCCCCCCAATCCCCCTTGCCCCCCGCCCCACACGGCCTATGATCGGGGCGAAGAAGGAGCGGCGGGATGGCGGGCGAGGCGGAGGCGGTCACGGCGGCGGTTCTCGTCATTGGCGACGAGATTCTCTCGGGCCGCACGCAGGACCAGAACAGCCATTACATCGCCAGATATCTCGCCGATATCGGCGTCGACACGCGCGAGATTCGCGTCGTTCGCGATGTCGAGGCCGAGATCGTCGCGGCGGTGAACGCCTTGCGCGCGCGCTATGCTTATGTGTTCACCACTGGCGGCATCGGCCCGACGCATGACGACATCACCGCCGACGCCATCGCTAGAGCCTTCGGCGTCGGCATAGAGGAAGACCCGCGCGCGATAAACATGCTGCTGGAAGTCATTCCGGCCGACCGGCTCAACGAGGCGCGCCGCCGAATGGCGCGCATTCCCCTGGGCGCGGACCTCATCGAGAACAGCATGTCGAAGG
>PLZT01000567.1 GCA_003152255.1 Methylocystaceae bacterium
GTCTTGAAGATTTTCATGCCGGCCCCATTTAAAGACACGACAAAATGTAACACTAGGAGCCATACTTTGCAAGCGGTTTCCAAAGTCGAAAGTTATCATAAAACGGTCGTTTGGAGACGTTTTCTAATGGCGTTCTGCCATATGGCAGCGGCGACTTGAAACTCTTGACGCGCCCCCTTTATGGTGGCAATCCAACGAGATGGAGAAGCGGCGGCCGACCTATGACCTGGAAGCCATCAAGCTGGCGATCGGATCGATCGACACGCTCGCCATAACCACCTCGGCGTTCCGGGCTGCGACGTCCTTGGGTTTCGACCGACGCGCCATCGTCGATGTCATCCAAAGCATCGAGCGGCCGATGTTCTTCAAGTCGATGACGACATTCGCCGATCACCGCGTCTGGCAAGATGTCTACCGCGTGCCGGCGCGTGAACTTGAACTCTATATCAAGTTCCAGGCTGACGTGGTCACGGAGTTCATCGTGATGTCGTTCAAGGAGAAATGACCATGGCGGCGAAGGAACAGGTTTTTCCAGTGACCATGATCTCTCCTGAGACCGGAGAGATATTGACGCGTGGTTCCCGACCATTCGTCGTCGACTATAAGGGCGAGAGCGTCACCGTCGACTTGCCGGGATATTATCCGGAAGGGGAGGGGGATGGCGTTCATGTTGGCAAGGACATGAGTCTGGTCGACGAGGCGCTTCGAGGCTTGAAGGAGAAGGTGGAAGGCGTCCCCTCGCCGGCGACGATCCGGCGGGTACGGGCGAAACTGCGTCTATCGCAGCGCGAAGCGGGCGCATTGTTCAAGGTCGGTGAGAACGCCTTCGACAAATATGAAAGAGGGCTCGTCGAGCCGAGCGGCCCGACCATCCAGTTGATGACGCTGCTGGACCACCACCCAGACTTGATCGACGAATTGCGACCGCCAAACTCGAATGGCGCGACTTCTACTCGCTGACGTTCGTCTCATAACCCCGCCGCCTTTGTCAGATTGACGGTAAACCGGTCGCGTTTTCTTTGATAGCGTCGGGTCATTTCGGCGCTGGCGTGGCCGAGATGGCGCTGCACGTGGGCTTCCTCGATTTTCGCCGAGCTGGCGAGACCGGCGCGCAGCGAATGACCAGAAAACGCCAGTTTTCTTTCGCCCTCGCTGAGATCGCCCCTTATGCCGGCTGCCAGCGCGGTCTTTTGCACCAGCCGCGCGACATGCTTGTCGGTCAGGCGCTCCGAGCTGACGCCGACGTTTTTCTTGCTGACGCGGCGGAAAACGGGCCCATTAGCGACGCGGCCGAGCCGCATCCAGGTCTCCAGCATGGCGACGGGGCAGGTGAGGTCGCTGGAGCCGCGGCCGATCTCGACCTCGCGCCAGCCGGTCTTGCCATTGATGGTCAGCAGCACGCCGCCTTCATTGGGAGCGCCGGCGCCGTCCGCATCGTTGTCTTTTGGGGCTTCGGACGCCTTGCCGCGACCAAAGATTTCGATCCAGCCGGTCCCGTCTTCGGACTGATTGGGACCGCGATCGAGGCCGATGATTTCGGAACGGCGCAGTCCGCCAGCGAAGCCGATCGCCAGAATGGCGCGGTCGCGCAGTCCGCGCAGATCGTTCTCCAGAGTCGCCAGCATGGCCAGCAGATCGTCGGCGAAAATCGCCTCTTTTTGCACCGGCGGGCGGCCATGGGCGCGGCGGATGCCGGCCAGCACCGTGGCGACATGGCGGTCCTGCGTGTCGAGTGGCTCGCCCAATTGCCGATAATGCCAAGCGATCCCCGACAGCCGCCGCTCCAAAGTGGCGACGCTCATCGGCGTCATCCGACCCGTTCCATCGGCACAGGCGGCGAGGTAGAGCCCGACGGTCTGCGGATCCGGGGGTGAAACCGCAAAACCCTGGCGGCGCAGCCAGGAGGAAAACTGCCGCCAGTCTGATTCATAGGCGCGCTGGGTGTTTTCGGCGCGGGAGTTGCGCGCGTAGTCCTTGGCCTTTTCACTGATCGCCGCGAGTTGACGCGAAGCGGCGCGCGCGCCATCGGCGCCCGAAGCTGGCAGAATTTGAGGCTTCATGATGCGATTTGCCGAGGCATTGCGGGGCGCCCGGGGGCGCGACCAAGCCGCGTCTCCAGCAACAACGGCCGCGTCGGTGATTCGGATTTCATGAGACAAGCATGAAGCGAGATTTCGAAACTGTCCATGGATCGTGAACCCGCTGACCGAGGTGTCACCAGGCCGCTCCTCGGCGGCTTTTTCCTGGGCGAGACTTGATCCATTTTGCCGCCCTCGTGCGGCCTTGGCCGCGGGTTTTCGCGTCTTTGTGGGGCGGCGGCGTTTCCACTGGAGCGACCGCCTTCTCCGGCGTCTGGGGCGCCTTCGCGGTGGCGGCCTTCGGCGGTTTCGGCTTTTCCGGAGCCGTTCGAGCGCCAGAGGCTTTTGCGGCGACGCTTTTTTGGCGCTGTTTGGGCGCCGCGGTCGGAACAACGCTCGAAGCGCGCTTGGCCCCGGGTTTCTTTCGCGTCTTTGGCGCCGGCGCTTGAGCCTCCTCGACCGCCGGAGCCGTCTTGGCCGATTTCGCTTGGCTTTTCGCATCCCCGGCTTTGGCTTTCGCCGCCATGGGCGCTGGCGCCATGTCGACGCCAAACAGCGCGGCGACGTCGTCATCGGCGAGAATGCGTTCCCGCGCGCCGCCAGTTCGTGTCATCGGTAGATCGGCGCCTGCCGCGGCGATGAGGTCCGTGCGATCGACGCCGCGCAGGGTGAATAGGAGATCGGGCGCCGCGTCGAGCCGCGCGCCCGCGCCATAGAGGGTCGCCGCCACATGCTTGCACATGCCCGCCCAATCCGGACAGGAGCAGGACATTTTGATTTCAGCCGGAGCCGGAAACAGACCGTCGCCTTCGCGGCAGACGCGCTCCATCACGTTCTTCGAGAGTTTGCCGGACAACAATTCGACCAGCGAGCCGATAGAGCCCGCGCAATCCTTGACGATCGCCCGCCAGCGCTGCTGCGAAATCGCGCCGATATCGATCTTCACCTTGTAAATGCTTGAGCCGCTGACCATCGCTCGAACCACTCCGCGTTCGATCTGGAGATCGACGACGGAGCCGTTGCGCACATAGGTGCGCCCCCGCGGCAGGCGATTCGCGTAATCGGAATAACTTTCCAGATTGTCGCACCACGCCTTGCCCCAGAAGCTATCGGCGATTTTGCGGCCGTTGATCGCCACCGGCGAGATGGTCTGGCCTTTCTTCTTTAGCTTCTCCATTTCGCGGAGGGCTTGGAGCCGCCGCTGGGCGACCGAAACATAGGGACGAAAGCCATAATAGCTCATGCCGTCGCGCCTTCCTTCATGGCTGCGTCCAGATCGAGAGCGACCAGCGACAACAACTCGCGGTCGCTCATTTCCGTCAGATTGATTTCCCCGCCGGCGCTCAGAAAATCCTCGGCCAATTTCCGTTTCGACTCGATCAACAGGTCGATTTTATCTTCAATTGTACCCCGGCAAACGAATTTGTGCACGAGGACGTTGCGCTTTTGCCCGATGCGAAAAGCGCGGTCCGTCGCTTGATTCTCCACCGCCGGGTTCCACCAGCGATCGAAATGCACGACATGCGAGGCGCTGGTGAGATTGAGCCCGGCGCCGCCCGCCTTGATCGAAAGGACAAAGAATGGCGTGCGCTCGTCCTCCTGGAATTTTTTCACGAGTTCCTTGCGCTTGGCCACCGGGGTTTCGCCGTGGAGAACGAGGCCGGGGCGCCCGAACGCCGCGCGCAGCAGCCGTTCGAGCGGCGCGATAATTTCCTTGAACTGGGTGAACACCAGCAGTTTTTCCTGACGGCTGGCTATGGTCTCGGCGATTTCGCGCAGGCGCGCGAATTTGCCGCTATCGTCCTCGTCGTAAGCGCCGTCACCCAGCCATTGCGTCGGGTGATTGCAAATCTGCTTGAGACGCATGAGGAAGGCGAGCACCAGTCCGCGCCGCGCGATCCCGTCGCCGGTCTCTTTCAGCCTTTGCTCCAATTCGTCGACGGCGGCCTGGTAGAGCACCGCCTGTTTGCGAGACAGATGGCAGAAGGCCTTGACCTCGGTCTTGTCGGGAAGGTCGGCGATAATGCTCTTGTCGGTCTTGAGGCGGCGCAGGATATAGGGCTGCACCAGTTTTCGCAGCGGCGCGTAGGAGACATGGGGTTGCGAGGCCAGCCGCTTCACGAAATTGGCGAAGGCCTTGGACGATCCGAGCAGGCCCGGATTGAGAAAATCGAAGATCGACCACAGGTCGCGCAGATTGTTCTCGATCGGCGTGCCGGTGAGGACGATGCGCCCCTTGGCGCTGAGGGATTTGACGGCCTTGGTCTGCTTGGCGTTGGGGTTCTTGATGACCTGCGCTTCGTCGAGCACCACGAAACGCCAGTCCGTCTTGGCGATCCATTCAAGGCGCAACAGCGTGGCGTAGCTCGTCACGACGAGATCGGCGGCTTTGAGCCGCTTCGCGCTCATCGCGCGCAATTCGTCCGCCGGCAGGAACGAGGGGTGAGCGACCAGAATTTTGAGTCCGGGCGTGAACCGTTCCGCCTCCTGCGCCCAATTGGCGAGCAGCGACGCCGGCGCCACGAGAAGGCTTGGCATCCTTTGAAGACTCGGCGTCTTTTGCGCGGCGCCGTTCGTCCGCCGGTCGATGGCCGCGAGCAGCGCCAGCACCTGAATGGTCTTGCCGAGGCCCATGTCGTCGGCGAGGCAGGCGCCCAGACCTAATTGCGTCAGGAAATAGAGCCATTGCACGCCCGTTTGCTGATAGGGCCGCAACGTCGCCTTCAAACCGTTTCCTGGATCGGCGCTGGCCAAACCTTCCGGGCTGCGGCAGCTCTCGAGCGATTTGGCGAGCCAGGGGCCGGCTTGCACATGCGCCCATTGCGCGGTTGGCGCGGCGTTGCCGGCGGCGCCGATGTCCGCCCCCGCTAACAGCCGCATGGCCTCTCCAAATGGCACACCCTCTTTTGCCGATAGCCGCTCGATCGCCTGAAATTTGTCGAGCGTCGCGCGCAGGCGCTCGGAATCGACCTCGACCCATTTCCCGCGCAACAGGGCGAGGCCGTGCGTCGCGGCGAGAAGCTCGTTGATTTCGTCNNTCGGCCTGTTCGCGGCCCAATTGGCCGGCATGCGAACGACGAGGCCGGCTCGCTCCATCGCCTCGACATCGCCCAGGAAGCGCGCGGCGTCCGCCGGTTCCCAGCGCAGGGGATGGAAAATGTCGCCGGCGTCGACGATCGTCTTCAGCCAGGAGCAGGCTTCGCTCGCTTCCTGAACAGGGGCGAGAAGTTGCAGCAGCTTGGCCTTGTCGCCAGCGTATTCCCGCAGCGCCTGGCCGAGCGGCAAGTGCCGGAGGGCGCCGGCCGCCGACAGGCTGGAGGCATAGGTCGCCATGAAGGCGAAGGGGAAATCCGGGTCGCGGCGATTTTCCGCCAAATTGAAATGCACGCGTCCGACGAAGCGCCAGCGGCGATCACGCTCTTTTAGGAAATCCTGGAGCGGAAGACCGCTCTCGATGAGTTCGATCTCCAACGCCCTCGCCATGTCCCGCCAAAGTCCGGTCAAGACTTCAGGGCGAAGATATTCGGCGCCTTGCATTGGTGGCGCTTCATCGATCAGGGACGTGAGTTCGTCCGCGACTGGCGCGGGAAGGGCGCGCCGCTCCTTTCCTTGCGCCGCTTCTCCTAGAGCGCACAGATCGGCGATGAAGCGCATGGCAAAATCTCGCCACCACGCCAAGGAGGGCGGAAGGCCGCTTCCCGCCTCTCCCGCGCCAAGGCGCAGTAGGCCGTGGCCGGCGCCCCGCGCGAAACTGTTTTCGAGCCGTTCGGCGAGCCCGGCGTCCAGCAAGAACTCGTCCTCGGCCCGATTGAGCCAAAGCGAGCCATGTGGCGTCAGCGCTGGGGCGAGCGCGGAGGGCATTTCTTGCGAGTCTCGCTTCCGTGGACGTTGCTCGGTTTGCACTACCATGGGATCGGCGCCGCCAGCAGGAATGTCGTGGAGAAATTCACAAGAACCGATCCCCGCGCCTAATTTCGGCTCGTGAACAAAGGCTGGCGACCCGGCGCCGGTCGCCTGCGAGGCGACGATTCGCGCGCAATATCGACGACACCCCCGAAAATTCGGCGGTGATCATGTATCGCCGCGCCGTGGGAGCGGCTCCAGTCTCAAAAACCCGACAACCCCGACTCAGGTCTCATCAATTTCGATTCGGCCAGTTTCACGATTGTGCTCCGCCAGTCTCACGATCGCGCGCCAAAATTTCTCGAATTTCGTCGGAATTTCAACTGCTCGCGGCGCCGCCCGCCGCCCCAGAGCAGGCACCAGTCCGTTGATTTAAGCGGAAACTTAACAGCTGATAGGCCCGGAAAATCCGACGCCTCGGTGTCGGATAGTCGCAATTTATGG
>PLZT01000472.1:0-7726 GCA_003152255.1 Methylocystaceae bacterium
GGCTCAATTGATGACAGGCCCTAGAGGCGTTGTCACGTTGTCGAATGACGGACACGAAACATCTCGTTCACGACGATCCTCACACTGCAGCAGCGGCCACGCGCCACGTATCCACAGCCGCGGTTCGAAAAGCCCGGTGTGTTTCCTGCCGAAATAAGATGGCGTTGAACGTTGAAGGTGTTGTAGACGGCGGCATGCGTTGAGAGAGATCTTTGCGCGGATCCCACGCTCTTGAAGCCCTGCATTTTCCGCTCCCTTCGTCGGGTTGGCTGATGCGAATTCTCCGCCCGATTGTTGCGCCATCGCCCGCGCTCATGATGGTCTCTGAGATCCCCAGTTCACGAGCTGCGGCGCCATAAGACCTCAGGTCGTCGGTGACGATCTTGTGGACGTAGTACACCGGATCGGCGGCTTGGATGCAGCGCGCTGGCGTGGAGAGTATTCTTGGCTTGGGCCTGCAAGGCGACGTCTTGCTTCTCGGACCCTGCGTCCCGAAATCCTGGCCCTGCTTCGAGCTCTCTTTGCGACACGGTTCGGCCCAATATGAAATCACGTTGGAAAATCCCAATAGCGTTGGGCGCGGCGTCGTCTTCGCTGCCCTCGACGAATCCGTCGTTGCGGACCGGCTAGTGCGGCTTAGACTCGTCGATGACGGCGCCATGCATCGGCTGCGGGTTTGGCTCGGGTAATTGGCGCGAGGAGTGCGGTAACGAAAGTCTCGCGTGGTCAAAAAAGCGAGGTATGACCATCGATAAGTACCAATTATCGATTGTGCTCGGACTAAGAGCTTGACTAAGTTAAAAGACGATCCGAAACTGCCCAAAATCGCCGCTCGACCCCTTATCCCGGCGGAAATCCGCGAGGCCTCCATGTCCATCACCGTCAAAATCGGCGAGGCGAAAGCCCGTCTCTCGGAACTCATCGCCAAGGTTGAAGCCGGCGAAGACATCGTCATTCAGCGCGGCAACGAGCCCGTCGCTCGGCTCGTGCCGCTCGACATCGAGCGCCGCGCCGTGATCAAAAAAGCGATCGAGGACATTCGCGCCTTCCGCGCCCGGGCGAAGCCGGTGACCATGGAGGAGATTATCGCCTGGAAGCACGAAGGTCATCGCTACTGATGGCCTATGTGCTCGACGCCTCGGTCGCGGCCGTCTGGTTCCTACCGGACGAAGCCAGCGAAGCCGCCGACCGGCTCCTCGGCGAGGTTTTGACCAACCCGGCCGTCGTCCCGTCGCTGTTCCGGCACGAGTTGCGCAATCTGTTGCTACTCGCCGAGCGCCGCGACCGAGTGTCGCCATTCGAGATCGACGAAGCGCTGATGCTCGCGACTTTGCCGATCGTCGAGCGGGGCCCTGGCGCCGATCACGACATTCTGCATCTCGCGCGCAAACACGGCCTGACGGCTTACGACGCCGCCTATCTGGCGCTGGCGCTCGCCGAGGGCTTGCCGCTCGCGACGCTCGACAAAAAACTGATCGCCGCGGCGCGCGTCGAAAGTATTCCCCTCATCGGCGAGCCGGGCGCGTCATGAAATCGGACGGCGCCTTCGCCATCGACGCGCTCGCGGGATTGTTGCCGATGGCCGCCCGCGACCGACTCGCCGATGCGCTCGACGCGGCGGAGATCGACACGCTAGCGCATCTGGCCAAAGCCGGCGCCGGCGCCAATTCCCTGCGCGCGCTCGCCAGCGACCTCGCCCATCTCGAAGCCTGGTCGCGCGCCGCGACAAGAGCGCCGCTGGCCTGGCCAGCTTCCGAGACGAACGTGCTGCGCTTCATCGCGCATCATTTGTGCGACGAGATAGAGCGGGCGAAAAATCCCGATCACGGCATGCCCGCGTCCGTCGCCAGCGCTCTGCGCGCGGAGGGGCGTCTGCGCTCCCCCGGCCCGCACGCGCCGGCCACGGTGCGCCGCCGGTTCACGTTGTGGGCGACCCTGCATCGCTGGCGCGGCGTCGAAGGTCCGTTCGGCAGTCCCGCCATCCGCAACGCTTTGCGTCTGTCGGTCCGCGCCGCCGACCGCCCGCCCGCGCGCAAAAGCGCCGGGGCGATCACCCGCGACATTCTCGATTCTCTGCTCGCGACCCGCGGGCGAGGCAGGGCCGCGGACCTGCGCGACCGCGCGCTGTTGCTGCTGGCTTTTGGCTCTGGCGGGCGCCGGCGTTCCGAAATCGTCCGGCTGCGGGTCGACGATCTCGAGGAACGCGCGCCGGTTCCGGCCGATCCGTCGACGCCGGACGGGCCGACTCTGCCCGTGCTGGCGTTGCGGCTGCGCCGCACCACGACCTCCTCCGCCGAGGCCGGCGAGAGCGCGCTCATTGTCGGCCGTCCCGTCGACGCCTTGCGCGCCTGGCTCGAATTTTCGAAGATCGACAGCGGCCCGGTGTTCCGTCGCATTGACAAATGGGGTCGGATTGGCGCCGTGGCGCTCGATCCTCAAAGCGTCAACGCTATCGTCAAGAGCCGTTGCGCCGCCGCCGGACTCGATCCGGCGCAATATTCCGCCCATGGATTGCGCTCGGGTTACCTCACCCAGGCCGCGCGCGAAGGCGTTTCGCTTCCCGAGGCCATGCAGCAGTCGCGGCACCGTTCCGTGCAACAGGCGTCGCGCTATTACAACGAGGCGCTAATCGCGCGGGGCAGGGCGGCGCGATTAGCTTAATGACACAAATGACATAGACTCTCGTCTGTCCTCCGCATGCGGAGAACGGCCATGACCGACGCGGCTATGACCGACAACGATCCTTCCCTTGCCTCCTAAACGAGAATTGGGGAGCCTGCTTTGTATTCTCTTCTTCACGTCCGTCGGCTTTCCGTGAATTGTCGCGCCACGGGCTTGCATGGTAAACGGGCTCGCCGAAAGAGCGGCGGAGATTGCGGCCTTCAATATCTCGCTGATATCGCGCGCCATGCGCCGAGATCAACTTGTCAAGGGCCGCGTCGGGCCTTGCAGAAAGAACCGCAGCATTTCACGGGAAGCGTTGGGCCCATGCGGATCCGTCTGTGAACCGTCCGGGCTGCCGCCTGACCAAGCGTGCCCCAGTCCATCGATCATCCAGTGTTCCGCATGACAAACGCCATTCGCGTCCGCGATCACCGTGCGAATATAGGCGCGGCCTCCCGTGGAGCCGTCATGTTTCGTCTCTTGTAAAAGATCGGTGAGGCCGCCGCGCACCGCGGCGAAGATCCTTTCAGCGTTCGACGGATGCACCGTTTGATCGGAGGCGCCATGAAAAACAATGGTTCGAACGCGGCCACGCGCGCTGTCGTGGCGACCGTTTTTTTGGGCCGGCGCGGTTGGCCTCGATGTGCCGCGCATGGCGGCAAATGCCGAAACGACGTCGGTGGCGGAGCCATAGGGGAGACCCGAGTGAATGCCTGTCGCTGCGTAAAGCTCGGGATAGGTGGCGCTCATGATCACGGCCATGGCGCCGCCGGCTGAATGGCCGGCGATATAGACCCGCTCGGCGTCGATATCGAACTCGGCGGTTATCTCGCGGGTGATCCCGGCGATGATGCTCGGTTCCCCCGCGTCGCGCATCTGGTCCGCCAGATTGAACCAGTTCCAGCATGCTGATTGATTGGCCTTCGCCAGCTGTCTCGGATAGGCGACGACGAATCCATGTTCTTCCGCTAGGCGGTTCATTCCGGTCCCTGCGGCGAAGTCGTCTGGGTCCTGGGTGCAGCCGTGGAGCATGACAATCAGTGGAAGCCTTTGGTCGCCTGCATGGCTTGGGACGTAGACTTTGTATTCCCTCGCGCCAGCCTCGCAGTTGAACGTTCGCGCGTGATAAGCCGCGTCTTCTCGCGCCGAGGGCGCTCTGCGCGATTTTTCGATCGATTTCGAACCAACAAGAGCGTTTTTCAACGGGCAGGCTTGACGCAGCAGCGTTAAAACCTCTCCCAACGGCCTTGTCTTGCGCGCAGTGGGGCGGCGCTCGGTTTTGGCGTCCAACAATTGAACACCCTCAACTTCCGGGTCGTGCGGAGGCGGTTCGACCTCTCTCAAACTTTCGGCGATATTAGTTTGCAATTGCGTCAAGCCAGAACATTCTGGAGACGGTTCAACCGGCGAATATCCTTGGATTTGTTGTGGAAGCGCGCGCTTGACGACCTGACGCGCCTGACTGACATGTTTCATCACGCTTCGCGCGCTCATGAGCTGCGTGACGTAACGCATGGTGGCGCTGAACACCGTATCCATTCATTTTGTCCCTATAGGAAAATCACGTCCAGTCGATCATCCAACGCGATGAGAGAGCGTCTTTTTGACGGTTTTGCCGGCCTGGAACGTGGTTCAAAAATTCGACAACGTGAATCCGACCCGCTCGCGGCTGTCATCGAAGGATTCGCGCGCCAAGGCAGGGATCGAGATGAGTCGCAGCCATAGCGCCAGGTCACATTGGGCGAGATGCCGAGACGGACGAAGCTTGCTTTTCACGCTGCTCGGGTTGCGGATGGCAACAGATATTTGCGTGAAGCGGGCGCCCTAGCCTGGTTCGGAGTTAACGCCAGCTTCCTGTGCGTCTCACAATAAATGGCCGCCGATGGAGACGCGCAGCCACAGAAGCGGAAGGTTTCCAAATGATGCGGATCACCGATGGGCCAGCGGCACATGCCGTTGCGAAGATCCATGAAGCTGACGGGAACCGAAGCGAGGAGCGGCTTCCAACTGTCGCAATGTTGCTGAACGCCCATGTAATGGCGCGCGGCGTCCCGCCGTGTTTGGATTGATCCACCAACGGGCGCGGATGGGCTCATGGGGCTCTGTGTTTTGCTCATTTCGGCGACACAACCCTTTCCTTGATCGAAACGGAGAAATGAGGCTAACGACTCCACGCCGACATTTTACAAATGGCGACGCCTCATATTCTCCATCACGATGCAGGCGACGCTTCCAAAGCAAACCGCCCGATCTACAGAGCTGATCGAGCGGCCTTACGTTGGCTGGACGCGATGCGCTAACCTTCGAAAGTTATCAGTTCTGCTTCGCGGCGACGGGCGCCTTCCACGAGTCGGCGGGGACTGACGGCTTCTCGGACGACGCGACCGCAATAGGCTTGAAAGCCTCCTTGGCGAGGCTCGAATACATCTCGCCAATCTTGGTGGCTTGGGCCACGAAATCCTCGTAGGCGGATTTGGCGAAGTCCGACTGGAGCTGGATCGCCTCGTCGATCTTCTTCACGCCGATCAGCTTCTCGAAGTGCGCGCGGCTTTTCTCGAAGGACTTCTTTGAATAATCCGTCGTTTCGGCTGCGATGGCTTGCAGACCCTTGGTTGACGAAGCGGTCGCCGCGGTCAACGCCTCGAACGGAGCCTTGCCGAACGCTTTGATATCGGGGAAGTTGACGGACATAGAATATCCTTTTTTGGTGGAGGCGCGCCAAGTATTTCGGGGCGCGTTACGAGTTTATTGTTTATATGCGCCGCACAAATAAGTCAAGAAATATATTGCGTTGCAGCATAGGCTAAACAATTCCGTTGCCTCATTAACGTGCCAAAAGCGTGCCTCGCTTTGATGATCGAAGCGCTGCGGGCGCGGCGCTGCGTTAACTGCCGCGCTATTCGCGCGATATTTAGTCCCGGCATTTGATGGAGCGGATCGAGTCTGAATCTGTCGGGCTCTTTCGTCCAGAGCTTGCAGATGAATTCGTATGGGGTGAGGCCTTTGAGGGTCTTGAGCCGCCGAGCGAAATTGTATGCGGTGACGAAATCCGCCAGATGAGCCCGCAGCTCTCCATGCGTTTCGTAGAAGTATCGCTCGACGCACCGCCTCTGTCGTGCGGGCGCTCCCGTGGAGAACTTGGCCCATAGCGCAGCCTTCCATTCGCTGGACAAGATTGCACCATCAAACCATGGGATCAAACATCTAGCTGGAAATGGCCTCAACACGCTCCAGGTAGCTTGACAATTCGCTCACGCATTTGCGCGACGTTTCGATGTCGGCGTTCTGGGCTGCCAGTTCAAGCGCGGCGCAGATGTCGGTGATTTCCTGGAATCCAAACATGCCTCCGGAGCCACTCATTTGATGCCCCAGAAATGTCACGGTCTCAAGATCAACCCGATCTAGGGCGGCCAATATAAAATTGGCATTCTGCCTGCAGTTTAGTAAATATGCGGGAATCCGGTCTGCGAATTTAGTGTTCAAGCGCGCAGCGACCGCGTCTATGCGACCACCCTCATCCTTCATTATTGGCGACGCAATTTGGAAACGCTCCTTGATCGCTTGCAACAGCACCTCTTGCTTGATTGGTTTCGTCAAAAAAGCCGTGCAGCCTGCCGCCAGACACATTTCCCGATCCCCTTTCAAGGCGGAGGCCGTCAGGGCGATGATTGGCGTCGGCGGTCGATCGTTCGCCTGTTCCCACGCTCGAATTGAACGCGTCGCGGTCAAGCCATCCATAACCGGCATTTGCCGATCCATCAGAACAAGATCGTAGTGTCCGGCCGTAAATTTTTCACAAGCGATAGCTCCAGTCTCGGCTATCTCGACCTGATAAGGCGTGTCCTCAAGATAAGCCATGGTAATCGTACAATTATCGGCGGAGTCCTCCGCCAGAAGAATACGCAGCGCCGGCAGTTGCGCCTCGGGATCCGCGCCAACCGTCATGAGTGTCGGCCGATTGGTCGTGGGCCAGATCTCGAATGGCACGGCGAACGAAAACTCGCTGCCTACTCCCATACCGCTTTCGACCCAGATTCGCCCGCCCATTAATTCCACAAGACGTCTCGAAATTGTAAGGCCAAGCCCCGAGCCCCCGAACCTGCGCGTGGTGGACGAATCTGCTTGCGTGAAGCGTTCAAACACTCGGCTCAATTTCTCGCTCGGAATGCCGATGCCGGTGTCGGAGACCGCGAACCGCAATGCGGTCGGGACGGCGAAATTCCCATCCAGCGTGACTCGTAAGGAGACTTCGCCGGATTCCGTGAACTTGATCGCATTGCCAAGTAAATTAAGCAGCACCTGTCGAAGCCGCGTCGGGTCGCCGACCAAGTCGTTAGGCGCGCTCGGCGCGATCTCGCATACCAAGGCCAGTCCTTTTTCATTGGCCCGGGTCGCCACCATCTCCATCACCTTCTCAAGGTGGTCGTGCAACGAGAAGCCGGTTTGCTCCAGTTCGAGCTGCGAGGCTTCGACCTTGGAGAGATCGAGAATGTCGTTGATGAGATTCAGCAGATTGTCTCCGGCGCGGCGAAAGATCTGCACATATTTGTCCTGCTCTGGGGAAAGGGCGGTCTTGGCGAGCAGGTCGGCGATGCCCATGATCGCATTCATCGGCGTTCGTATTTCGTGACTCATGCTCGCCAGAAATTCCGACTTGGTCCGGCTCGCGCTTTCGGCGGCGGCCTTGGCTTGCTGCAATTCCGCCTCCACGCGCTTACGCTCCGTGACATCGCGCGCCGCCGCGAACACGCCCTGTAGCGTGCGGTTCCGGTCGTAAAACGTGGTCGCATTGTATGAAACGACCGTCTGCTTTCCGTCGCGCGCGCGCGCTGTCAACTCGTAGTCGGTCACCGACTTTTCGCTCAGCACGAGCTTGATCGCGGCTTCGGCCCGCTCCGGATCGGTGAAATAGCTTTTGAACGGCGCGCCGATCANNGCTCGTCACGTGTGCAATCCGTGAGCGCTTCCATCTGTTTGTTGACGTCGGTAATGATGCCGGATGGATCAGTGGTCATTATCGCGTCGATGTTGGCTTCGATCAGCGAGCGGGTGTAAAATTGCT
>PLZT01000472.1:7757-9840 GCA_003152255.1 Methylocystaceae bacterium
GGAACCGGCTCCCATCCTTGCGAATATAGGTCAACTCGTAGATGTCCTCGATACCGCGCGACGCTTTGAATACGAGGGCCTCGAAGCCCGGCGTGATTGGAGTTGCAAGTTCGGCGCTCAAGGCTTTGGCGCGCGCGATCAACTCCCGTGGATCGGAAATGTCGGCCGGGGTGATTTTGTTCATCACTTCGGCCGCTGTGTAACCGAGCATTCGCTCCGCGCCGACGTTGAATATCTGAATGACGCCCTTTGCGTCAGTGGCGATACTCGAGAAATTTGCGCTGTTGAAAATAGCCTTCTGCAGCGCTCCCGCCTTGAGTAGCGCCTCGTCGGCCTGCCGAATCGCGGCGCCGCCAGCGACGTCCGAGGGGCCGATCCACGCCAGCGTCTCGTCGTTTCCCTTAGTCATGGTGTCGCCTCGGCCGCTTGTGCTTGTCCCGCATGGTTCAAATTGCGCGACTTCAAAATCTCGTCGTGAGCAGCTCTCCAATCGAGTTTTGAAGCTGCCATAGAGTGTAGGGCTTACGGAGGTAACGCGCGTCTTTAACGAAGAGCGATTTCAGTTCGTCGGTGACGGTATTTCCTGTCGTGTAGAGCACGGGCAATTTCGGTCGAATCTGGATTGCCTGATGTGCGAGTTCAATCCCACCAGAGGCCGCCTTTTTGAGAAAAATATCGGTAACAAGCAAATCAATTTGCCGAGGGGCGTGCAAAAGTGAAAGCGCCCCGTCCATGTCGCTAGCCGAAAGCGTCTCATGCCCAAGCTCTTGAATAATTACTTCCATATATTCATGGATAAACGCATCATCTTCGACGATCAGTATCACGGACATCAGGGCCCTTCCTTGCAGCGAATGTCGCGGCGTAAAGCCGCCAACGGCGGAGAGGTTCCCGGCGCAAGCACGGAGTGTCGCCTTTTCCTCGGTGTCGGCGAATCCATTGTCCGGGCGGCCGGATAGGGCTTCCTGTCCGTCCAATCGTCATCTGGGCCGATGATTTGTTGGTCTAGAACGCGAAGAAAATGTCCTATCTGAAGCGGATTTAGCGCAGACGCTCGATTCGCAGCGCGGCCAGTACTCAGAGCTTTGAAGCGAACCGAGCCGCTAGGACTACAAGTGACGTTCTTTGGCTGCGTCACGTGCGTCATCACACGAAATGCCTTCCCTCGAGGCAAGCCAGTTGAACTATCTTCTAGACAATGGGCATTAACTGCCCGATAGCAAGACTCGGAAACTACTCAGATCGATACCGTGGTTCGGGTCCAGCTCGCGTCAGAGGGGCGGATAACGGCCGCCCTCGACTGAACATCGACGACTGCCGCTCTTGCTTGACGCGGATCGACCACTGCAAATTCCGCCGAGATCTTCATATCAATAATTCTCCTCGCGGTTCTTGTCGCCTTGCCGCATAAATTCGAGCTTATGCGATCTCTATCATCCCCGGCTTTTTCACGCTCTCACTACATAGTCCGCCGCGGCACCCTGAAACTGAAATCCGCGGTTGCCGATCGAGCGCTTTTTTAGGAGCGGCGCCACAAATGTCGTGTCGAGTTTCGCGGCTACTCACAGATCCGGAGCCGACCATTAGATCCGTGCTTTTGTATATCGAAGTGCAGATGATTAGCGTGCTCCGCGTTGGAGCCAGGCCCAAGGATCGTTGTAAACCAGCCACAACCAGTGGTGCGAATGGTGCGCAGAACCGGTTCCGGGACAGCATCGTTGCCAGCGCCGACCGACAGGATTCGCCCGTTGGCTAATTCGAAACCCGATATGTCGAGCGCCAGTCCGATCGCGTGCGCGCTGAGTTTGCCCGCCGCCTCATGATTGCGATTGCGGCATTCGTAGCCGGAGCCTGTACGGATCGCCTTCAAGGGAGAGGTAAAGCTCGCCGCGAACACCGGAGCGACGACTTCGCCAAGCCAATGGGCCAGAGGCTCCGCCAGCTGGAAATCAATGAGAGGCTCGTTCGGGAATAGGATAGCGTTCCCCTTCCCTTATCAGCGTGTTGACGAAGTCGCTGCGCCCTGATTCTGTTTGAAGAACGAAGATTCATGACGGGTTGCGACGATGGCGATGGGTCGTGA
>PLZT01000629.1 GCA_003152255.1 Methylocystaceae bacterium
TAATGGACGTCCCTACCGCGAACGATATCTGGCGATACTACATTCGCGTGGCGTCGCCCGAAATCGCGGATCGCATCGTGCGTGAAATCGCGTCAAGCGCCGAGCGGTTGGGTCAAAACCCGCTGCCGGGGCGTGACCGCGACGAACTTCGCCCGGATTTGCGATCCCTGCTCGTCCATCCGCACACGCTTTTCTACCGAATCGAAGCCAATACGGCGCAAGTCGTGCGCGTCCTGCATGAACGGCGAGATTTTTTGACCTTGTTCGCCGCGGATGAGGAGTGATCGCGCGCATTCTCACATCCGCTCGGGAAACCTGTCCTCTTCCGCCAAATTCGAAAACTTCGTGATCTCCGCCTCGAAGGCCAGCGGCACCATGCCGGTCGGGCCGTGGCGCTGCTTGCCGAGGATCGCCTCGGCGCGGCCATGCGCGCGCTCCATCTCGGTTTGCCAGGCGATATGTTCTTCCGTGCCCTCGCGCGGCTCGCGGTTCTTTAGATAATATTCCTCGCGATAGACGAACATCACCACGTCGGCGTCCTGCTCGATCGAGCCGGATTCGCGCAGATCCGAGAGCTGCGGACGCTTGTCGTCCCGGCTTTCGACCTGGCGCGAGAGCTGCGACAGGGCCATGATGGGCACCGCCAGCTCCTTGGCGAGCGCCTTGAGCCCGGTGGTGATCTCGGTCAGTTCCTGCACGCGATTTTCGGAGCGGGCGCGCGATCCCGAGAGCAACTGCAAATAGTCCACGACCAGAAGATCGAGCCCTTTCTGGCGTTTCAGCCGCCTCGCGCGCGCTGTGAGCTGCGCGATGGAAATGCCGCCGCTCTGATCGATGTAGAACGGAATGTTTTGCATATCGCGCGCGGCTTCGGTGATGCGGCGAAAGTCCTCCTCATTGATGTCGCCGCGCCGAATCTTGTAGCTGGCGACGCCCGATTGCTCTGCGATCACACGTGTCGCCAATTGCTCGGCCGACATTTCCAGCGAGAAGAAACCGACGATGCCGCCGTTGATCGTCTTGCGCGAGCCGTCGGGTTCGAGCTCGAATTGATAGGCCTTGGCGATATTGAAGGCGATATTGGTGGCGAGCGCCGTCTTGCCCATGCCGGGACGGCCCGCGACGATGATGAGATCGGACTTTTGCAGGCCGCCCATTTTCTCGTCGAGATCCTTGAGCCCCGTCGCCATGCCCGAGAGATGTCCGTCGCGCTGATAGGCGCTGTTGGCCATGTCTATGGCGATGGTCAGAGCGTCGGCGAAACGCTGGAAGCCGCCGTCGTAGCGTCCGGTCTCGGCGATGGCGTAGAGCTTGCGTTCGGCTTCCTCGATCTGCTGGCGCGGCGAGGAGTCGATCGGCGAATCGAAGGCTGTGTTGACGACTTCCTCGCCGATGCTGATCAGATCGCGGCGCACCGCGAGATCGTGGATCGCGCGGCCGTAGTCCTCGGCGTTGATGATCGTCGTCGCCTCGGCGGCGAGACGCGCCAGATAGCCCTGAATTGTGACGCCCTCGGGCAATTCCATGCCGCTCAGAAAGGTCTTGAGCGTAATGACGGTGGCGAGCTTTCCCGCGCGGATCAACTGTCCGCAAACCTCATAGATGCGCCGGTGCAACTCCTCGGAAAAATGCTCCGGGCGCAGGAAGTCCGACACGCGGTCGAACGCGTCGTTGTTGAGCAGCAGCGCGCCAAGCAGCGCCTGCTCCGCTTCGATATTATGCGGAGGGACGCGCATCGCGGGCTCTCTCGGCTCGGCGACCTGATACAGTCGTCGGCCCGGCAAGGGATCGATTGCGGGCATTGGCTCTCTGGTTTTGAATTAACTGTCCGTTAAACCTACAAACGCGACGCGGAGGCCTTTCCAGGACGCCCGACTGTCGCATGCTCTCGGGCGCGCGGGCAATGGCCGAGGCGGCCTTATGACGACATGACGACGTCCGTTTTCGGCTTATGAGTCTTATTCACATGACAGAAAAATTATATCGCGCAAAGGAACTAAAATTTCTTGCCTTCGGCGCCGAATCGGCTGCTAGCGCGATTCTACTCCAGCCGGCCCAGTCGGCTATGCCGCCGCCCATATAAAAAATAAACGATGAGTCCCAGGGCCAGCCACACCACGAAGCGCTCCCAGGCGACGGTGGGCAATTTCGACAGCAGCCACAGCGAAAATCCGATTCCGATCAAGGGCGTGAACGGCACGAACGGAGTCTTGAACCAGCGCTCGGCGTCCGGGCGCGCGCGGCGCAGGGCGATCACCGCGAGACAAATCACCACGAAGGCCGACAAGGTGCCGATGTTCACGAGTTCCGCGACTTCGCGAATCGGATAGAACCCCGCGACCAGGGCGCAAAGCGCGCCGGCGACCAAGGTCGGGCGATAGGGCGTGGCGAAACGCGGGTGTGGGACGGCGAACCAGGCCGGCAGCAGACCGTCGCGGCTCATTGCGAACCAGATGCGCGCGCAAGCCAGCAAAAAGGCCAGCATCACGCTCAAAATCCCGGCCACCGCCGCCAGCGATACGATTAGCGTCACCCAGGGCATGCCGATTTGCGCGAAGGCGTTGGCGACCGGCGCCGCGTTGTTCAGCGTGTCGTAACGCACGATGCCGGTGAGCGCCAACGACATCGCGATATAAAGCGTCAGCGAGATGGCGAGGGAGAGCAGCACCGCGCGCGGCAGATCGCGTTGCGGATCGCGTGATTCCTCGGCCGCCGTGGTAAGCGTGTCGTAGCCGAACACCGCGAAGAACACCACCGCGGCGCCCTCCACGACGCCGCCGAAGCCGAAGGGCATGAAGGGGTGAAAATTGGCGGGGTCGATATGCGGCGCCGCGGCGGCGATCACCAGCAGCACCGCCCCGACCTTGATCAATACGATCGCGGTGTTGAAACGCGCGCCCCATTCGATGCGCAGCGTCAACAGGCCGGCGACGCCCAGACTGCCGAGCATCGCGAAAAGATCGACGCGAAACCCTTCGCCAGCGCCCGGAGCCCCTTGCGCCCAGACGGGAAGCTCGACTCCGAACAGCCGCAGCAGCGCCTGGAGATAACCGGACCAGCCGATCGACACGACCGCGACGACCAGCGCATATTCGAGCAGCAAATCCCAGCCGATGATCCAGGCGACGAGTTCGCCAAGCACCGCGTAAGCATAGGTGTAGGCGCTGCCGGCGACCGGAATCATCGAGGCGAATTCGGCATAGCACAGGGCGGCCGCGCCGCTGGCGACGCCGGCGATGACAAAGGACAGCGACACGGCGGGCCCCGCCTGCGTCGCCGCCACGACGCCGGTGAGCACGAAAATGCCGACGCCGATCAGGCCGCCGAGCCCGATGCTGGAGAGCTGCCATAGACCAAGCACGCGGCGTAATTGCCCGGGCCTTCCCGTTTCGGTCTGGAGGGCTTCGATTGATTTCGTGCGCAGCAGATTCTTGAGGGTCATGGCGTGTCCAGCGTCGAAAGCCGCATGTTATGCGCCCCCGCTTCTTCGGCGCGCGCCCTTAATGCCCCGTCATCAGGGATGAAAGTCGAACAGGGATCCGCCGCAAGTCCTTGGCGATGCGGGCGGTGAAGGAATTGACCGCGCGCCCCACAACGGCAAGCGGGTCGGCCGGGTCTCGTTTACCGCCGTGAACCGACCGCCCGCCTTGGCCTGTGCGTGATGAAACGGTTTTGACCACGACGCATTTCTTCTTTTGAAGAATTTCGCTTTGTTTCCCCGGCTTGGCTTCGGCGGCGGAGAATGCCTCCGGCGCCCCTGGCGCCGCCGCGACCTCCCCCGGAAGCGCTGGCTTCGTCTCGACGATCGCGGGAGGCGTCTCGTCGACCGTAGGAGTCGCCCGAGGAAGCCGCTCGGAAGCTTCGCTTGCATCGCCAAAACGGACCGGCGTTATGGGCGTTAGAGCGGCGAGACCCAAGGCGTGGCCAAGAGGAACGACAGAGCCCGGAGCTTTTTCTGGCGAGAACCCCGCCGAAGCGGTTCGCGCGCTGATCGTTGGCGTCCTCGGCGATGCCGAGATCGCACCCCAAAAAGCGTAACCCGCCGTCAAACCGGTAACGCCGATTATCAGTGAGGCGGCAACGCCAGAAGCAAAAAACTCCCGCTTCACCCTGGTCAGATTCGTGGGGGCGTCCACGAGAATAGGAGCGCTCGCGCGAAGCGGGCTCGTCGCGAGGGCACGGTTGGCGTTGGCGACCGAAAGCGTCATCGCGGAGATGGCGTCGCGCATCATGGCGCGGCGCGCCATTTCGGCCTCTGGAGGCCAAAAGACTTCGGGCGCGGGTTTGAGTTCGCCAAATAGCTCTTGGGCGACGCGGACGCGCCAAACCGTAATTCCGTCTTGCGGAGTTCCAAAAAAATCGGACGATTTGCTATAAAGGTCGAGGCTCACTTGATTGCAAATCGCTTCAGGAGTCAGTTCGTCATCTTCATCTATTAACTCACCGCATTCCACAAATAATGTCGAGGAAAGTTGAATCCGTAGATTGTATTTCTTGGTATGTCTATTTTCACTGGCGTTAATTTGCACTTTAACCCCAAGGAAAAACGCGCGTATTAACGCTCTGGTTTCAATTTCTCCAAGTTCGATGGGGGGCTCTTGAAAATCTAAATCACAAAGTTCACATCTGAAACGCAATGGAAATTTCTTGAGTGGAAATTTGTTGTCGCCAACATAAGCTTCGTCGAGCTCAATGATGAATCGAATGCATTCAGCGTCTGTCAGGCTATAATAAGTATGCTTTTGATGTTCCTCCGGGCTTTCGACATCGCGAATGAGCGGCGGCAACATAAAGTTGTCTCCCGCCGTCTTATAGATCGCGCGACAAGCTTCAAAAAGTTCGTCCCGAGCGAGGGTCGACATATTCACTCTCCCGCATTCGATCGGGTCGCGCGTTTCGACAAGTCTGAGAACGCGACGCCGCCACCATGAAGTCGGCGCGAAATTGTCCACGAAGGCGCTCCCTCGAACGCTTTCGGGCGTCGTATAACCGCGGGATAAGGAGTTACGCTGCGGGTCATGGTCGCCTGCATGCTCATCTACTCGCATGTGACCAACCGCCGGCGGCGCATCGGTCGGAAAATCTTCTCAACTCACTCTTGTTACGCAGAGTTCCGAAAGTCCACTCCCTATTTCCGGCAAAAAACTAGACGTCGCGTCGACATTGAACAACCATTAGGGTTGGATAACATTAAGATAATTGTGGACAACTCGCTTGGGCGGCGAATATTTCACGATCCGCGGCGAAACGACCGGAGCTTTTCGCCGCCGCGGCGCAAAGAGGTCGGCGCGCCATCAAGCCGTCATTCGCCCTCTATAGTCCAGAAAGGCTCAATCTGGAAGAACGTGCATATGCATGACGCCGCCAGCCGAACCGCGCTGCTTCCCGAGGCTCTCGTTGAAGGCTACGAGGGTTTTCTTACCGGGAAATTTCCGCGCGAGCGGCAAAGGTTTCAGGATTTGGCCACGATCGGCCAGCATCCGCACACTCTAATAATCGGCTGTTGCGATTCCCGCGTCACGCCGGAAGAGATTTTCAACGTCGAACCAGGCGAACTGTTCGATGTTCGCAATGTCGCCAATTTGGTTCCGCCGTGCTCCGCCGATAATTATCATCACGGCTCCTGGGCGGCGATCGATTACGCGGTCACGGCGCTGCGGGTGAAGCATATCGTCGTGCTCGGCCACGCCAAATGTGGAGGCGTGCGCGCCTTTGTGGAGCGCCACGCGGGCGTCGCGGAGCCGGCTTTGGAGAACGACGACTATCTCGGCGACTGGATCAGATTGATCGCGCCGGCCGCGCGGCGTCTTGGGCCAACTCCGGCGGCCTTCGACGCCTCCTACGCTCGGCGTCTCGGCCTTGAATCGGTCAAACAGGGCTTGCGCAATCTGCGCACATTTCCCAAGGTCGCCGCTTTGGAGCGGGTCGAAGCCCTCAAACTGCATGGCGCCTTCTTCGAGATCGAGGATGCGCGCCTGCTCGCGCTGGACGAAGCGCGCGACGAATTTGTCCAAATCGCGGCGCCCGCGCATGAAGCGACAATAGCGCAAGCGCGGTTTTGACCCGCCGCCGCGACGAGTTCACGCACGTCTAATCGCAAATCGTTTTCAGAGCCGCCCATTCCTCGTCGCCGAGCAGCGCGGGCCCAGTCGCGCGTTTGTCCCGCGCGGCGAGATAGTCGAGTCGCTCCTGACTCAAGGGATGGTCGTGCAAAATGGCGGTCGCGCCATTGGCTTCAGGGCCAGTGACGCGGAGCAGCAGTTCTCCCATTGGCTTGGCCGGGCGCCCTAGCTTCGCCAGCGTCGCGGCGGCGAAAGCGTCGGCGGCCGCCTCCGACTCGCGCGAATGGGCGGCGAACAGCAGCGTCTTGCTGGCGTAGATGAGCGCGCCGCCCCCCGTCACATACAGGCCGATCAGATAGGCGCCACCGCCGTCGGCGATCATGCGGCGCAGATGGTCGCGATGCTGCAAATGTCCCAATTCATGCGCGAGCACGCCGATTATCTCGTCCTGATTCTCGGCTTTTGCGAGTAGGCCCGAAAACAGATAGACCTTGCCGCCCGGCAGCGCGAAGGCGTTGGGCGTTTTCGACGCCAGGACGACGATTGTCGCGGGCAAGCGCAAATCCGACGCGCTCTGAAGCTGCTCGGATAATTTCGCCAAGGCCGCGGCGCCCGCTGGCGCGGCGCATTGTTTGGTCCCGAAAGCAGCGCGCGCCTGATTGTTGGCGGCCTCGCCGAGCCTGCGCTCCATCGAGATTGGCACGCGCGCCGCGATGCGGTCGGCGGCGTAGGGGATGCCGACCCAGATCGCTCCGACCATCGCCGCGACGCTCGCGATCGACCAGCCGATCGCCGACGACTTCGCGGCGTCCCGCGCGCCTTCTCCGGCGAGCAAACGACAGCGAGCGGCGATTTGCGCCTGCAAGGCCGGATCGCGCGCTTCGAGACGCGCCAGCTCCGGAGCGGCCAAGGCATGGAGAATCCAAACGCCTTCGCCGGCGCTCGCGCGGCGCACGTCCGCATAAGGCCACGCGGTCAGAAAAACGCCGCTTTCGGCGATCTCCAGCGCTGGCCCGAAGCGGAGCGTGACCAGCCGGCCTCTCTTGACGCGGCCGTCGAAATAGACCGCTTCCCATGCGCCTGCGTCCGTCGCGGGCTCGGTCATCGCGCGTCCCTGTCAAAAAGAGAGGCCCAGAATGGCGAGACTATCGACTAGACCTTCGCGCGGCGCAATCGTCGCAAGATTGAAACACGGATCGCGCCGGCGTTAACGGGCTTGGAGTCAAGCGGGAGTCCGATTAAGTTGATTTCACGTTTCGCGCCGTGTGCGCGAGAGAGCGGAAGGCGCCATGAAGATGTGGTTCGAAAATCAGCGGCATGGTCGCGCGCGGACAAGAAGAGACATTTCAATGCGACGTGCGATATCGGCGATGGTCTTCGCCATTTGCGCTTTCTGGTGCTGTCCGTCATGGGCCGCGACCGTCTCGGCGGAAGCCAAGCTCCGCGCCGGGCCGAGCGTTCATGCGCGCGTGCTCGGCGTGCTCGCCGAGGGTGTGGAAGTTATTGTAGAAAGCGTCCGTCAAGGCGCGCGCCATGACTGGACTTTCGTCACGGTCGCCGGGCTGCGCGGCTACGTCGCCACCGCCGAGCTGGCGCCTCAGCCCTATGCGTCCACGCTCGCGGCTGAGAATCCGCATTGCGATCTCGGCTATCCTTACTCCGGCAGCAGCGTCTATTTCACCGGGCTCACGGAATTGCGCACCTCGGAGCCGCTCGGCGCCTTGCTTGGATACCATGTCCAGCGGCCCTGTTGATTTTGATTCGCGTGTGATTTCCTTTGTAGGCGACTTGACTCAGTCGCCGTCTTGGCAGCGCTAAAGTCCTGCGACAAATTCGCGCGATAACGCGCTCTCGAATGTCGCAAAGCGCCGTGATCGAACAATGAGCGCACATAAATCCGAGCTATTTCGGGCGATAGGCGTGACATTCTTTTGCGCGATGTGACACTTGCGCGCAGCGCGGCCTCTAGGGCCAGCTCGTTGATCATTGTCAAATAATTGTCGGGTTGTGCATCGTACAATTCTTTCGAAAACCCCGAAGACGTCTCGCAGGGATACGGCGGTTTTTCCAACGTATTCCCCGCATCTCGCATATGCGCCCGAAAAATCCACGAGGACGTGACATCATGGAGCGACTGCCTCTTATTCCGAAACGACGGACCTTTGGCGAAATATCGCTTTCTGCGATCCTTGTGTTGCTCGCGATCGCCACCGCCTTCATCGCGACGCAGGCCTACACGCCGGCTTACGCCTTTCACATGGTGTTGTTTTCGCTCTGCTCCGTCCTCGCCGTGGTCGCGATCAACATGCGCTTCGACGCGCGGCCGATCGCGTCGACGCCGCTCGTCATCGACGGCAAACCCAATTACAACTACGGCCCGATCAAATTCGCGTCGCTGGCCGCGCTGTTCTGGGGAACGGCGGGATTCGTCGTCGGGCTGTATCTGGCGCTCGAACTCTCATTTCCGATACTCAACTTCGATCTTCCCTGGATCAATTTCGGGCGATTACGGCCGCTGCACACCTCGGCGGTGATCTTCGCCTTCGGCGGCAACGTTCTGTTGGCCACTTCCTTCTATGTCGTGCAGCGCACCTCGCGCGCGCGCATCGCGGGGGAGCTCGCGCCGTGGTTCGTGGTTTTGGGCTACAACTTCTTCATTCTGATCGCCGGCACCGGCTATCTGCTCGGCATTACGCGCAGCCATGAATATGCCGAGCCGGAATGGTATGCGACCCTGTGGCTGGTGGTTGTCTGGGTCACTTATCTGCTCATCTATCTGGTGACGCTGGCCCGGCGCACGGAGCCGCATATTTACGTCGCCAACTGGTTCTATCTCGCCTTTATCGTGACGATCGCCGTGCTGGTGCTCGGCAACAACACGGAAATCCCGATTTCGGTGTTCTCGCCGCAATCGGTGATCGTCTGGTCCGGCGTGCAGGACGCGATGATTCAGTGGTGGTACGGGCATAACGCCGTGGGCTTCTTCCTGACGGCGGGCTTTCTGGGCATCGTTTACTATTTCGTGCCCAAGCGCGCCGAGCGGCCGATCTATTCCTATCGCCTGTCGATCGTGCACTTTTGGGCGCTGATCTTCCTCTATATCTGGGCCGGCCCGCATCATCTGCACTACACCGCCTTGCCCGATTGGGCGCAGACGCTCGGCATGGTGTTCTCGGTGATGTTGTGGATGCCGTCCTGGGGCGGCATGATCAACGGCCTCATGACTCTTTCCGGCGCCTGGGACAAGCTGCGCACCGATCCCGTACTGCGCATGCTGGTCGTGTCGGTCGCCTTCTACGGCATGTCGACCTTCGAAGGCCCGCTAATGTCGGTGAAGTCGGTCAATTCGCTGAGCCATTACACCGATTGGGGCATCGGCCATGTGCATTCGGGCAGTCTCGGCTGGGTCGGCTTCGTCTCCTTCGGCGCGCTCTATTGCCTGATCCCGTGGATCTGGAACAAGAAGCTTTACTCGCTGAAGCTGGTTAACTGGCACTTCTGGATCTCGACCATCGGCATCGTCTTCTACATCTCGGCGATGTGGGTCGCGGGCATCATGCAGGGCCTTATGTGGCGCGCATACACCCCGCAGGGCTTCCTCGAATATTCATTCGTCGAGACGACGGAAGCGCTGCATCCGGAATATCTCATCCGCGCGGCTGGCGGCGGCCTCTTCGTGGCCGGCATGCTGATCATGCTGGTGAATATCTACAAAACCATCGCCGCGCCCAGGGCCGAAGAAGTCTTCGAGGCCGTCGCCTCGCCCATCCCGGCAGAGTGAGGACGAGTGAAATGTCGAATTCGACCCAACATGCTCCCGCCTCGGGCCTGGGAAAGCTGCTCGAGACCAACTCGATCCTCCTGCTGCTCGGCATTCTGCTGATGATTTCAGTCGGCGGCCTCGTCGAGATCGTGCCCTTGTTCTATCTCAAGAGCACGATCGAGCAGGTCGAGGGCGTGCGGCCCTATACGCCGCTCGAACTCGTCGGCTTCAACATCTATGTGCGCGAGGGCTGCTACACTTGCCATTCGCAGATGATCCGGCCGCTACGCGACGAGGTGGAGCGCTACGGCCATTACTCGCTCGCGGCCGAGAGCATGTATGACCATCCGCATCAATGGGGCTCGAAGCGCAACGGCCCAGACCTCGCGCGCGTCGGCGGCAAATATTCGAACGACTGGCAGCGCGATCATTTGCGCGATCCGCGCGCGGTGGTGCCGTCCTCGATCATGCCGGGCTACGCCTTCCTGTCGAAGGCGCCCGTCAACGGCGCCCATCTCGCCGAGCAGATGCGCCTGTTGCGCGTGGTCGGCGTGCCTTACAGCGACGAGCAGATCGACAATGCGACGGCCGATCTTGCCGCGCAGGCGGCCTCCGACGACGCGGGCGGCACGGATTTGCAGAAGCGCTATCCCAACGCCGTGCTCGGCGACGTAGCCGGCAAGTCTTCCATCACCGAGGAAGACGCGCTGATCGCCTATCTACAGCATCTCGGCGTCTCCGTGGACTTCAAGCTGTACGACGACAAGGCCAACATCAGGTGAATCTCATAGGGCGTCAGGCAAGACGCCCGTCCGACGGAGGAAACCATGACGACCGGAGACGTTTCCACTTTCGAGGCGTGGCGGGATTTCGCCGCGTCCTGGGGCTTCGCCTATTTCGCCCTAATCTTCATCGGCGCGCTCGCCTATGTGTTGCGGCCTTCCCGCCGTGAATACTTCGACGAGGCCGGCAAAATTCCGCTGCGGGAGGACTGAGAATGTCCGTGGACAATCTGCACGACAGCAAAATTCGCATCGACGAGCATAGCGGCACGCCCACAACCGGGCATGAATGGGACGGTATAGAGGAACTCAATACGCCGCTGCCGCGCTGGTGGGTGTGGACCTTCTACGCGACCGTGATTTGGTCGCTCGCCTATTGCGTTGTTTATCCGGCCTGGCCGCTGCTGCATGGCGCGACCGAGGGCGTCCTCGGATGGCACTCGCGCGCGGCGGTGGTCCAGGATATCGCCGATCTGCAAGCGACCCGCGCGCCGATTCTCGCCAAGATCAAGGACGCGCCGCTGGAGTCCATCGAGCAAAATCCGGAACTGCTCGCCGCGGCGCGCACTGTCGGCCGGGTGGCCTTCCTCAACAATTGCGCCGCTTGCCATGGCGCCGGCGCGCAGGGGGCGAAGGGATATCCCAATCTCAACACCGACGCCTGGATCTGGGGCGGCAAGCTCGCCGACATCAAGTCCACGATCGAGCACGGCGTGCGTTGGGACGCCGACAAGCAAACCCGTGTTTCGTCCATGCCGGCCTTTGGGCGCGACGGCATTCTGACGCCAGGGCAGGTCTCCGACGTGGCGGATTATGTGCGCACCATGGCCGATCTGCCCGACGCGATCGCGCCCGAGCCGAAGGGCGAAAAGCTCTTCAATGAGAATTGCGCGGCTTGCCACGGGGTTAACGGCGAGGGCAATCGTGAGGTCGGCGCGCCCAATCTGTTCGACGCGGTCTGGCTCTATGGCTCCGATAAGGCGGTCGTTATGACTCGCGTCAATCAGGGCGGCGGCGGCGTGATGCCGGCCTGGAAAGGCCGCCTCGACGACACCACGATCAAGGCGCTTACTGTTTACGTCCACTCGCTCGGCGGCGGTCAGTAAGCACGCGCGCCGGCCTCACGCTGAGGCCGGCGCGCGGCTCCGCTCAAACTCAAGGAAGGGGCCTAGCTTGTCCAGTTCAGAGACCGCGTCCCACGGCAATGCCGACGGCGCTCTCTACGCGCCCGCGCGCAAGATCTACCCCAAGAAGGTCGATGGCGAGTTTCGCCGGATCAAATGGGGCATTCAACTGTTCACGCTGGCGATTTACTATCTGCTGCCCTTCGTGCGTTGGCATCGCGGCGCGGGCGAGCCGTCGCAGGCGGTGCTGGTGGATCTGGAACACCGCCGCTTCTATTTCTTCTTCATCGAGATTTGGCCGCAGGAGGTCTATTACGCCACCGGCCTGTTGATCGTCGCCGCGCTGACGCTGTTCCTTATGAACGCCGTCGCCGGCCGCATCTGGTGCGGCTACATGTGTCCGCAGACGGTCTGGACCGATTTGTTCCAGATGACCGAACGCTGGATCGAGGGCGACGCGCGCGAACGCATGCGCAAGGACGCCGGCCGCTGGACCTTGCAACGAATTCGCGAGAAACTCGCCAAGCACGCGCTGTGGCTGCTGATCGCCTGGTGGACCGGCGGCGCATGGGTGCTTTATTTCGCCGACGCGCCGACGCTCGTCCACGAGCTCGCCACTTTCGCGCCGGGCTGCGGCCAGGCCTATATGTGGATCGGCATTTTCACCTTCACGACCTATGTGCTCGCGGGGGTCATGCGTGAGCAGACGTGCCTTTATATGTGTCCCTGGCCGCGCATCCAGGCGGCGCTGACCGACGAATACGCGCTCAACGTCACCTACCGCTACGATCGCGGCGAACCGCGCGAATCGCTGAAACACGCGACGCTGCTGCGGGCGCAGGGGAAGCCGGCGGGGGATTGCGTCGACTGCGGCCAATGCATCGCCGTTTGTCCGACCGGCGTCGATATTCGCCACGGCGCCTCGCTCGGCTGCATCCAATGCGGATTATGCATCGACGCATGCGACAGCGTCATGGAGAAGATCGGCCGGCCGACGCGGCTGATCGCCTACGACACCGAGATGAACATCAAGCGCCGCCAATGCGGCGAACCGTCGATCTATAAGCCGATCCGCGCGCGGACCATCATTTACGCCGCGCTGATCGTCGCCATCGGTGGGTTCATGATGTTCACCCTGGCGACGCGCGGCGATATGCGGCTCAACGTGCTGCACGACCGCAACCCTCTGACGGTGACGTTGAAGGATGGAAGCGTGCGCAACGCCTATACGATCCGCATCTCGAACATGAAGGCGGCGACTCGCCGGTTCACGCTGGAGATCGCGGGCGCGGCGGGCGCGCAGATTGATCTCGTGGGCGAGACGGCCGATACACAGGGCCACCTCATCGTCGAGGTCGGTGTCGACCAGACGCGCGAGGCGCGCGTGCTGGTGACAATGCGTGGCGCGCATGGGGCGGATACGCCGCTTCCGCTGACCTTCACCGCGCGCGAAATCGGCGGCGGCGCCAGCATATCCGCGAAGGACGTATTCCTTTGGCGTTAGCGCCGTCGCGCAATGACGCCTTTCGAGCAGGAGAACTCCGATGTCGTCTTACGATCTCGTTCCAGGCAAGACTGGCGCCGACAAGGGAAGGCCGCTCACCGGCTGGATGGTGCTGGCCATGCTGCTGGCGTTTTTCGGCGTGATCGGCTCCGTCAACGCGGTCATGGTCTATTCCGCGCTGTCCACATTCAGCGGCGAGGTCGAGGCGCATCCTTATGAACGTGGAATAGCCTACAACCGCGAGATCGCCAGCGCGCGCGAACAGGCGGCCCGTGGCTGGAAGGTCGACGCGTCGCTGGAGCGTCTTTCCTCGGGCGAGACGCGGATCGCGGTCGTGGCGCGCGACGCCAGCGGCGCCGATATTTCCGGCGTGGAACTCGCCGCCAATCTGGCCTCTCCCACCGATAAAAAGCAGGATGTGCCGGCGAAACTGCTGGAGATCGCGCCGGGGCGGTTCGAGGCCCGCGTCGTCGTGGCGCCCGGCGCGCGCGATCTCGTGCTGACGGCTTCACAGGGCGGCCGCGAGGTCTTCCGCTCCCGCAACCGCCTGCAAATCGATTGAGCTCGCCATGAGCGCGCCCGCTCTCGATTTCGAGGCGCTTGTCACGCGCGGCAAGGACGGTTCGTTTCGCTTGGAGGCGGCGATCGAGGGGATGACCTGCGCCGCCTGCATCGGCGATATCGAATCCGCCCTGCGCAATCTTCCCGGCCTCATCGCCGCGCGCGTTAACTACACCAATCGGCGGCTGTCGCTGGAGTGGCGCGAAAGCGCGTTCGAACTGGCGGGCGTTTTCGAGCGTCTGCGCCGCATGGGTTATCGCCTGCACCCGTTCGAACTCGCCAGCGGCGAGCGCGTGGAAGAGGAGGCCTCGAAACGACTGTTGCGCTGTCTCGCCATCGCCGCCTTCGCGGCGATGAACATCATGCTGCTGTCCGCGGCCGTGTGGATCGGCGAGGACACGGACATCGATCCGGCGACGCGCGATATGTTCCACGGCCTCTCGGCGTTGATCGCATTGCCGGCGGCGGCTTTCGCGGGCCAGCCCTTCTTCGAGAGCGCCTTCAACGCGCTGCGCGCGCGCCGGCTCAACATGGACGTTCCGATCTCGCTCGGCGTCGTGCTCGCCTTGGCCATGTCGGTCTATGAGACGCTTACTCATGCGCAGCGCGCTTATTTCGACAGCGCGATCATGCTGCTCGCCTTTCTCCTGCTCGGGCGCTATCTCGACGCCGCGATGCGCCGCAAGACGCGGGGCGTCGCCGCCAATCTCGCCGCGTTGCGCGCGCCGCTCGCCTGCCGCCTCGGCGCGGACGGCCGCGAGACGATGGTCGCGGCGGCGGCGCTGCGGCGTGGCGATCGCGTGCTCGCGCGTCCGGGCGAAGTTCTGCCAGCCGATGGCGTCGTGATCGCCGGCGCCTCGACGCTCGACGAGGGCATCGTCACCGGCGAAACCGCGCGCCGTCCCGTCGCCCGCGGCGAGCGGGTTTACGCCGGCAGCCTGAACCATGACGGCGCGCTGACGCTGGAAGTCGAGGCGGCCGGGGCCGGCACGCTGCTTGGCGAGATCGAGCGCCTGCTGGAGAAGGCGACGAGCGCGCGCTCGCGCTATGTGCGGCTCGCCGATCGCGTCTCGCGATTTTACGCGCCCGTGGTGCATCTGGCCGCGCTGGCGACCGCGCTGTTCTGGTTGTGGCGCGGCGCGTCGATCCACGACGCGCTGGTGACGGCCATCTCCGTGCTGATCGTCACCTGTCCTTGCGCGCTCGCGCTCGCCGTGCCGGCGGTGCAGGTGGTCGCCAGCGGCGCCTTGTTCCGCGGGGGCGTATTGCTCAACGCCGCCGACGCGCTCGAACGCTTCGCGCAAATCGACACGGTGGTGTTCGACAAAACGGGCACGCTGACCTCGCCTCATCCTTGCGTCGTCAACGCGCGAGACTTCGACTCGGAGATTGTCGAACACGCGGCGGGTCTCGCGCGCGCCAGCAGCCATCCGCTGGCCCAGGCCGTGGCGCGCGCGCGGCCCGACGCGCCTTTGCTCGCCGATGCGACGGAAGAGCGCGGGCAGGGGGTGCGCGCGCTGATCGATGGCGCCGAGGCGCGGCTGGGCTCGCCCGGTTTTTGTGGGCTTGAGGAGGAAGTCGCGGATCTTGGCGCGCTGGCGCCGGACGTCTCGCTGGTCGCCTTCCGCCACGGCCCGCGTCACGCGCTGTTCCAGTTGCGCCAGACCTTGCGGAGCGACGCGGCCCAAACCCTCGCGGCGCTGGCGCGGCGCGGGCTCGCCATAGAAATCCTCTCGGGCGACCGCGCCGAGGCGGTGGAGTCCGTCGCCAAGGCGCTCGATGTCGCCAATTGGCGGGGTGGGCTGAAGCCGGCCGAAAAGGTTGCGCGGATCGAGGCGTTGCGGGCGGCGGGCCGCAAGGTTCTGATGGTCGGCGACGGGCTGAACGACGCGCCGGCCCTCGCCAGCGCTCACGCCTCCATGTCGCCGATCGACGCGACGCAGGTCACGCAGGCGGCGGCCGACGCGGTGTTTTTGGGCGATCGGCTCGCGCCCGTGCTGGCGACGGTCGAGACAAGCGTGGAGGCGCAGTGGGTCATGCGCCAAAACCTCGCGCTTTCGGTGATCTACAATCTGTTCGCCACGCCGCTCGCCATGCTCGGGCTGTTGACGCCGCTGATCGCCGCCGCGGCCATGTCGGGCTCGTCGCTCCTGGTGACGTTGAACGCCCTGCGCACGGGCAAGCAGGTGCGCGGACTCGGCGAGGGCGCGCCATGACCGTATTGCTGTTTCTCGTGCCGCTGGCGCTCGCCCTGGGCTTTGTTGGCCTGATGAGCTTTCTCTGGTCCCTGAAATCGGGCCAATACGACGATCTCGACGGCGCGGCGCAACGCGTGCTGTCGGACGACGACATCGAGGAGGAGCGGCGGTGAGCGTCGACGATCTGAGAATGCGTCCGGGCGAACTGGCCTGTGTCTGCGGCTCGTCCGAAGGCGGTGACGACGCGCTCGACGCGCATGATCTCGGCCGCCTCGCCGCCGGCTTTGGTCTCTCGGCGCTGGCGCAGGCTCTGGTGCTCTCGACCTTGCCCGAGGCAAGCCGTCTTCTCGCGCCGACGCTCGATCGGCTTGGCTGGCCCTATGCGCTGCTGCTGGTCGGCGCGGCGCTCGCGACCTTTCCGGCCGCGTTTTTGATCGACGCCTTCGGGCGGCGCTCCGCCTTCGCGCTGGGCGCAAGTCTTGGCGTCGCGGGCGGATTGCTGACCGCCTTCGCGGCGTCGCGCGGAAATTTTTCAGCGCTGTGCCTTGGCGCCTTCTGGCTTGGGCTCGCTCAGGGTTTCGCCCTGTTTTATCGCCACATAGCGGCGCGCGGCTCGGCGCTGGCGACGCGCGCGGGTCTCGTGGTTCTGGCCGGCGGGGCGTTGGCGGCGGCCGGAGCGCCGGCGTTGATCCGCTTCGGCGCGCTGTTCGGCGAGGGCGTCGGACCACTGCTGATCATCGCCGCGGCGCTGCACGCGCTCGCCTTGTGGGCAGCGACCCGCCTGCCGCACGCGATAGCGCCGATAAGATTGGAGGCGCGTCCCGCCGCCGCCTCGTCGTGGCGTTTTGTCGCCGCGACGCTCGGCGGCGCGCTAGGCTGGTTCCTGATGGCGGCCGGGATGTTGCATGGACCGTTGCAACTCTCGCTATGCCAGGCGTCGCGCGGCTTTATCGGCGCTGCGATGGCGTGGCATCTGCTCGCCATGTATGGGCCGGCGGCGCTCGCCGCGCGCTGGCCGAAGCTGGCGCCGCCCGCCCTGTCCATGCTCTCCGGGCTGGCGGCGATGCTTGTGGCGCTGGGCGCCGTGCGCGCCGGGGCGAGCGTTTTCAGCGTGACGGCGGCGATGATGGTCATCGGCGCGGGATGGTCGCTGGTCAATGTCGGCGCCATGCGCCTGCTGCATGACAAGGGCCGCCCGCCGCGGTTGGCGCTGGCGCTGCACGATCTTTGTCTGCTGAGCGCGGCGGCGGCGGGGGCGTTGGCGTTTTAGGCGGTGGTCGGCCGCGCCGTCGAGGCGAGGAATCGCGACCGCGAGCGGAGCCGAGGCTTATCCAGCGAATTATTCGATGCCGAGGAACTTCTTGGCCGGAACAAGATTGTCCCCGAATTCTTTGAGAAAACGAACAACTTGGGCGCGTTCCGTCACCGACAGGCCGACATCCGCTGCGCGGGAAAAGGCGATGTTGGAGGCGTCCAATTTGGCGAATGTTCCCGACGCCAGCGCGGGAAATTCAATTTCGACGCCGCCGCCCGACAGGAGCCGCGCGCGGGTCTTTCCACCTTTCTTTTCCCCGTGCGCATCGACAAATCCATACCAGAACGGGAAATCGGCGGGCGGTTTGCCGTGCTTGAGATTGACGACCGCTAACTGATCGGCGTGTTCTTCCGTCAGATCGAGCCATCGCCCGACTGATTGAGCCGAGCCGACATCGGGCGAGATTACGTGCACGATCGTCAGGCGATAACCCTCCGCCTCGATGGCGGCCATGAAGCCATCAAGAGACGCGCCTTCATCGATAATCCGCGTCAGATCGCCGAGAAGACCGCCGGCGAGGTCGTGAACGCAAAGAGCCTCGCGAGACGCCATGCAATCCAACACCATGTTGCGTTCGCCCTCGACGCGACCCTGATAATAGCCAACGCCCTCGACCGCGCATTGTTCGTCGATGAGATCGCCGCTGGCGTCGCGCAAGCCGAGGACGCGGAGCGTCGCGCCGATGCCTCCATCGGCGTCATATGCCGCGATCCGCGATCCGTTCGACCGGAGGAAATCGATCAGCGTACGCGTGAATACGGACTTGCCAACGCCGCCCTTTTCAGAGGCGACGAGGACGAGACGACGAGGAAGCGGAGGGATCGCGCGGGTGCGAAATCTCGGAGCGTCGGACATTCTTCCAACTACCGCTGGTTTTATCATGGCCTGCCTCTGGTGTGCCTCGCGCGAAGCGAGACGGTATCGTGGATGACGTGCCGGGAAAATCAGACGTCTCGGTCAGAGAGACGTGTTTTGAGCGCGGCAGCGATGATCGCGGTTCTTTGCAATGTTGGCACTTGCGGCGCGCGAGCCCGTTTGATGCCGTCATCCGTGATCACGGGAGCAACGCGAGCGAGCGGAGCGGCGGCTCGCTGCGTTGGTGATCGGGCATCGAGAGGCTTTTCCGTCGCACGTTCCGTCGGCGTTGCTTCCATGGGCGCGGCCTTGGCTTCGTTAATATAATTTTTTAGCGTGCTAGCGGCAATTTTAAGGCCTTTGGCGGAAAACATGTCAGCAATGTCGCGATGTGAATAGCCATGCGCGCGGAGGCGCAAAAGATCCGGCAACATCTCGACTACAAGCGCGCGGACACCGCCAGAGCGGCGATGAGGCGGCCTCTTGGGAGGCGCCGCGAGCGCGGCGCGGACGGCGGCGCGCACTTTGGCTTTCTTATTGCCAAACTCCATTAAAAAGCCCCTTCGGCTACGCCACTCGTATGACCTAGCCTGAGACAAAGCATATATCGAATCTTTCAAGCCGCGCAACCGATTATGTGATTGTCGGGTCTCAAAAAAATGTCGGTTTGACGTGGCGCGAGCAGCATGTTTTCCCGATGGTTTTTAGTTCAGGCCGCATCGCTGTCGCGTGGCCGGCGCGGGTTTCCGTCGTGCGACAATCCTCAAACCGCCCGACCCCTCACGGCCCCTTCGCCACCACCGCCGCATGCGCCAGCTCCATTTGCGGCTCCCGCGTAAGAAAGTCGCCGAACTTGGCGCGGTAGACGACGAAGTTCTCCATCACGCGCTGGACATAGTTCCGCGTCTCCTGGATCGGGATGCGTTCGACCCAATCGACGGGATCGACATCGGCGTGGCGCGGGTCGCCATAGGCGTCGAGCCATTCCTTCACGCGGTGTCCGCCGGCGTTATAGGCGGCGAAGGTCAGGAGGTAGGAGCCCTTGAGCTCGCCGAGCAAGAGTCCAAGATGCGCGGCGCCGAGCTGCGCATTATAGGCGGGTTCGTCCAGCATTCTGCGGAGATCGAAGCCGACGCCGACGTGGACGGCGGTTTGACGCGCGGTCGATTCGATCATCTGCATCAGGCCCATCGCATGAGCGCCGGAGATCGCGCGCGGATCGAAGGCGCTTTCCTGCCGCGCGATGGCGTAGACGATCGAACGCGACGCCGAACCGGGAAGGCTCGTGAAGCGCGGCACGCCGTAGGCCGGGAAGGCGAGATCGTCGAGCGCGACGCCGCGATGCGAGGCGAGCTTGCCGAGGGCGAGAGAAATCCTGGCGTCGTGGGTTTGCGCGACCACCTCGCCCAGCGCGGCGACTTGCGATTCATCGGTCAGATGCTTCACGGCGTCGGCGGCGAGTGGGCCGGCCGAGTCCTTTTCTCCCGACGCGAGCAGCAACTCCACGACCCGCACGGAATCGTCGCGCGCGTCGCCTTGAGCGGGCGTCGGCGCGGGGCGCAAGGGCGAAGCGGCGGAACCGAGCTTCGCTAGCGCCAACTGGCCGTAAAACGTGGTAGAATGCGTCGCCGCTTCGGCGTAATAGTCGTGGGCGTTGGCGTTTTCCTCAGGCGTATGTCGCGTCTCGGCCGTTCGCGCCAGCCAATAGGCCGCGCGCGATTTTTGGATCGGTGTTTCCGCGATTTGCGCCAGAAGTTCGAAATGTCGCTCGGCGCCGGGGAGGTCGTTGAGGAAGCGCAGGGCTATCCAGCCGGCGTGGAATTCCGCGTCGACCCTCGCATTGACGCCATGCGCGGAATGCTGCGCGCAGATCGCATAGGCGCCTTGCGCGTCGCCGAGGTCGAGCAGTTTTCTGGCGACAAGGCGGCGCTCGACCCACCAGGCGTCGCCGTCGATCACGCGCTCGGGCTCGCGCGGGGCGTTGCGCAGCAGCGCGGCGGCTTCGGCGATTTTCTGCTTCTTGCGCAGGAGGTGCACGCGCGCGTAGATCAGGCCGGGATCGTTCTGGAGCGACGCCGGGACCGTGGCGAAGAGCTTTTCGCTGCCATAATCGCTATTGGCGGCGGCGCGCACCCGGGCCAAAGCCACGACGTCCTTGCCGGCGAGTTCCGCGGCGCGCATGGCCGCCGCGTGTTTCTCGGCGTAGAGCAGGCGGTCGGCGCGGTATTTGTGATCGGCGACGGTCAGGAAATCGGAGAACTCCTTGCGCAGCACGGCTTCGATTGTTTCGTTGAAGTCTTCCTCGCGCCATAGCTGGCGGGCCAGCGCGCCGGCGGCGTCGAACTCGCCGTCGCGGGCGAGAACCCGCGCCAGCGCGATTTTTCCGGCGGGCGTCGATGGCTTTTCCTCGGCGAAGAATGATTTAACGGTCGAGTCGGGGTTGTGGTCGCCAAACAGCGCCTCCTCGGCGTGGCGGCGCAGCCAATCCCGGGCCGGCCAATTCGGCTGGTCGAACATGAACCGCGACAAGCGCGAGAACCCAGCCTCGCGCGGATGCAGGCGCAGTCCCGCCCATCGCGCCGCGAGGGCCGGAAGCGGCGCCCGCAACTCGGCGGCGGCGAAGTCGCCGGCGGCGAAGTCGGCCGCTTTATAGGCCGCCAGCGCCCGCGCGAAGGCGGGGGCGTCGTCGCCAAGGAGAAGCGCCGGATCGGGCAGGGAGGACGCGTTCGCGGCGTCGTCCTGATCGCGTCGCGGTTTGCTAGCTTCATAGGAAAGCAGCGCCGAGTCCGGCAGCGCGAAAAGCGCATTTTCGCGCATCAACGGACCATTCGGGAGCGCGCGGCGCGCATTCTCGCGCATCGTCTCCCCCGGTGGGGTGGGCGCGTATCGCCATTCGCCATTTCGGATCGTCGCCGCGATCGCATCGTCAAGGCTAGTGTCGACTTTTGCCGAGGGTTTGGTCAGCCGCTCGCGCAGGGTCGGCGCATAAAACGCCACTCCGCCTCCGACCAGTAGCCAAAGCCCGAGCCGCGCGGCGCCGCGCGTCGTGATGTGGAAGGGCCGGAGACTTTTCATTAGCCTGCTCTCCCTAGCCAAAAGGCGACCTTGCCTCCATATCGTTAACGAATCGTCAACCATGACGACTCCCCACGCGCGGCCTCGGCCGATTCCAAAGGATTCGCGAGCGACGCATAGTAAACCCTGACCGACGCGCCGCGTTCCGCCCCCGCCAATATGAAACCGCCCGAAGGCCTTTCCTGAATGGCTGTCAGCGGCTATGACAGCGGGAACGGATGTTGACGGGCGAATACGGCGTCTGTGAGGCGCTAAGGAAAGTCTTGATCTTATGAGCAAAATGGCAATTTTCCATGGATCGGTCACCGCGTTGGTGACGCCCTTCGAGGGCGGCATGGTCGATTTCGAGCGGTTGCGGGCCCTGGTCGATTGGCAAATCGAGAGCGGCACGCATGGGCTGGTTCCGGTCGGCACGACCGGCGAAAGCCCCACGCTTTCCCATGAAGAACATGGCGCCGTCATCACCGCGACCATCAAGGCCGCGCGCGGGCGCATCCCGGTCATCGCGGGGGCGGGGTCGAACAACACGCGCGAAGCGGTCGCCCTAGCCGGCCACGCCGAACGCGCCGGGGCAGACGGCCTGCTGGTCGTAACGCCCTATTACAACAAGCCGAATCAGGAAGGGCTTTATCTCCACTTCAAGGCGATCAATGATTCGGTGTCGATTCCGATCATCATTTACAATATTCCGCCGCGCTCGGTGATCGACATGAGCGTCGAAACCATGAAGCGTTTATCGGAATTGAAGAATATCGTCGGGGTCAAGGACGCGACCGGCAATATCGCGCGCATCTCGCTACAGCGCGACGCGATGGGGCCGGACTTCATCCAGTTTTCCGGCGACGACATCACCGCGCTGGCCTGCATGGCGGCGGGAGCGTGCGGTTGTATTTCGGTCGTCGCGAATATCGCGCCGAGGCTTTGCGCCGATCTGCAAAACGCCGCGCTCGCCGGGGACTTCAAGACGGCCCTTGCGATACAGGACAAGCTCGTGCCGCTTCAGGTCGCCACCTTCCTGGAAGCGGGCGTCACCGGCGCGAAATATGGACTTTCGCTCCTTGGAAAAGTCGGCGAGGAGGTGCGGCTTCCGCTCGTTCCCTCGACGCAGGCGACCAAGGACCGCATCCGCGCCGCCATGGTCTTCGCCGGCCTGTTGGAGGCATAAGGACGGTCCGTGGCCCAAAAAGCAGATCCAAATTTCAAGGTTGTCTCCGAAAACCGCAAGGCCCGCTATAATTACGAGATCGGCGAGACCTTCGAGGCGGGTCTGGAACTGACGGGAACCGAGGTCAAATCGCTGCGCACCGGCAAGGCGACCATCGCCGAGAGCTACGCCCATGTCGACCGCAAGGGCGAGGCGTGGCTGGTGAACGCCACCATCCCCGAATATATGGCCGGCAATCGCTTCAATCACGAGCCCAAGCGGCTGCGCAAGCTGCTGCTGAAACACCGCGAACTCGTGAAGCTGTCGCAGGCGGTCGAGCGCGAGGGCATGTCCATCGTGCCGCTGCGGCTTTATTTCAACCCGCGCGGGCGGGCCAAGATCCAGATCGCGCTGGGACGCGGCAAGAAACTGCACGACAAGCGCGAGGTCGAGAAAAAACGCGACTGGAACCGCGAAAAGAGCCGGCTGATGCGCGACAAGGGGTGAGTCGCGGGGAATAGCGGGCGCCATTTATCCCTAGGGCCTGTCATCAATTGAG
>PLZT01000379.1 GCA_003152255.1 Methylocystaceae bacterium
TCGCGTTCGCCTGGCTCGCCACCATCGCGAGCGACAGCGATCGCCCCCCAAAGGGCGTCGTTGGTTGTGTCTGCATGACCTTTTGCCTCGTTCAGGCAAAAGAAATCCGCTCGCCGAAACGGCGCCGACTCTTGACAGCGATTCGCGGAAGTGGGATTCTCTTAGTCGCCAAACATTAGAGAACTAGGCTTCCGGGACAGGGACGTTTCGGTGGCCTTTTTCTTTTGCTCAGATGTTCCTTTTAAGTTGTAGGGGCTGTTACGCGACTTCCCGGCTACGTTCGACGCGCGCGGAATTCTTCGTAGAGTTTGCTCAAACGCTCCACGACATGGTTTGCAAAGTCTGGCTCGGCCTGATCGTCGAAACGCAGCACTGTCGTCTTTCGATCCCGCGTGATGCGCGCGATCGGCGCACCGTCTGGTCTTCTCCAGCTCTCGCTAGGCGCGGGCGATTTTGTGGCATCTGCAGCAGCCTGAAACGCAGAGAGAAATCTAGCGTCTGAGTCTGAAGGCAAATCAGGATTGGCGAGCGTCAACTCGACGCGGCGCAACGCTTGCTCGTTTTGAAGCAGTTCGGCCAATTGCAGCCAGCGCCGTCGCCCAGCTCTCGGCGAGGGCCCTATCGAGCGTACGATCCCCTCCGGGAGCACCCGCGCAACGGAGATCATTTTAGAAAGCTCTGTTTTATCCGTCGAAAGGGAAGCCATGATAACTGGCCGTTCGTAGCCAGCATCCTCCAGCGCCTTGGCAAACATGGCGCGTTCGATGAAGGAGAGATCGCGGCGCGCTGAATTTTCGACACCCTGAGCCACAACTAATTGATGATCATCAAGCGAGCGCACGACGGCTCTGACTTTCAGACCAAGTTCCCGCGTTGCTTTGAGCCGACGATGGCCGTAGGCCGCCTGATAACGCCCCTCGCGTTCGGGATGCGGGCGAACCAGAATTGGAACTTCCTGGCCATGCTCCCGCACCGATTCTCTCAATGCATCGAACGCGGGGTCCGCAGCATCAACAAACCGATCCACAATGAAGGACGCATCGATTAGATTCGGGTCCAGTTCAACGACGGAAGCCCCTGTGGTGAGCGCCTCTTGAAGAGCCCGAGACTCCTCCTCAATGCGGTCAAGGGTCAAACTCATCGTGCGCACGGGCCCGGCGAGAACGCGGTCTCGCGTGCCTTCCTCAACCCGGAGCGGCGAGTTGGCCGCGGCCAACTGTTCGTCAATTAGTGATTTGATGATCGTGCGACGAGTCATACGGTCCTCCCCCAAACGCGCAGAATAAGGCTGAGGATTTCGCCATTGACCGCTTCGAGCGATTCGACCGCACGGTCGTAGGTGGCTCGCCCGACCGAACCACGCTCTAATTCATAGAGCGATTGCTTGGTTAAACCCGCATCGGCAATTGCTGTCGATTTCCAAACTGTCGCCGCTAAGACTTCCTCGCCAAACAGCCCGCGTAGCAGCGCGACGATTTGGGACTGGGGCCCATCGTGAGGCTCGTGGCGCGTGATCACATAGCGAATGAAATCATGTTGAAGATCGCCTCCCGCCTTACGCACGACCGCCATGAGATCGGACGCCATGAGTAAGAATTGAGACATGGAGGCGACATCCACCATTTGCGGATGGATAGTGATGAGAAGCGCAGTTGCGGCGCAAACAGCACCCAGTGTCAAATAACCGAGTTGAGGAGGACAATCGATTACGACGACGTCGTAATCGCTCTCCACATCAGCGAGAGCTCGTCCCACGCGCTGGAAGAACATCCCACCCGCAGGACGCTGACCGAGCGCTAACGCCTGGGGGGTCTCATGTTCGAACTCCATCAGTTCGAGATTCCCCGGGATCAAATCGAGACCATCGAAATAGGTCTTGCGAATGCAATCGCGAATGGGTCGGCGTTTAGCGTCGTAACGAATGGCACCGTAAATAGTGTCGCCTTCCTTGAGGTCGAATTCGGGTTGCAAACCGAGCATCGCCGAGAGTGACGCCTGAGGATCGAGATCAACCGCCAACACTCGAAAACCGCAAAGCGCGAGGTACTGAGCGAGATAGAGGCTGGTCGTTGTCTTCGCCGAACCGCCCTTGAAATTGGTGCAAGCGATCGTCTGCAATTTTTCGCCCGAGCGCCGGTGCGGCATCACGAGTTGAGCATCCCGAGGTTTTACCGAGGCTATATGGCGACGTAATTCGTTGATCTGCGCTAACGAATAGGAGCGCCGTCCAGACGGGGTAGTCTCAGGGACCGGGCCGACGCCATCAATCGAGAGCTGACGCAGATAGCCATCCGAAACGTGCAACAACTTCGCCGCCTCGCCCGACGAAAACGACCTCAACGCCTTGTGGCTGTCCGGCGGGAACAGTCGCGCGCCCAGCGACTGAAGTTGCTGAGATAAAAGGCGGGCGTGCGCGGAAATACGCGCGTCGGAAGTTGCCTGATTGGGACGGGAGCCCGCCGTATCCACGATTATTTCTCTCGATACGTTTTTAGAGCCAGAAGTCAGTTTCTTCCGTATCAGGAAGCCACGATTCGCGATTTCTAGCAAGAAATTTAAAGTAAACGAAAATTAAGAAATTCGCTCGTGCCCAACACTCGGATGATGTCCGAATATGAGTTGGCCGCGGCCAACTCATATTCGGCGCTAGATATAGCTAAGCGCGGAACCGACTGCAGAAAAAAGAAAAGTTACCGGGGGGGGTGAGATCCGTGATCGCCGCATCCGCGCAAAACTAAATTGCCCCGCAACGGCCGCCCCCCCGAGCAACCTTGTTGCAGCGATGCTGGTGAGTCTGAATTTTAAGAAAGGCAGACGCCACATCCCCCGCCAGCATCATCTGGTCACGAACTGGCGAGAGTATGATGCATCCCTGCGTAAAAGTATGATGCATCGCTGCGTAACTGCGGGAGCCTGATTATCTGGTTCACGCCCCATGCGATCATGACCGAGGTGAGCGCCCGGCGAACGACGCGAGAGCCTGAACGCGGCTTTTCAGGGCGGGCCTGTCTCGATCGTATAGAGTTCCGTTAGGGGATCGCGGCAGAAGGCGAAAGCGTACCGCCTCTCCGCGATCGGTCGTCGTCCATGATGATCGCCGGCGAAATATTTGCGCCGGAACGACCGGCCCCTTTTCATGGATGATTCTCCGCGTGTAATGGCCGGGCGCACTTCATCAAACGGGCATGCGGATCAAAAAATCAATTCGCGGTCAGCCACTCCCGGAGCTTCGTCCACCTCTTGCGTCCGCCGCCGCTGCGCACCGCGATCGCCATCGCCCGGCGCTGACCGACGATGACCACGAGACGCTTGCCCCGCGTGACGGCTGTGTAGACGAGATTGCGCGCCAGCATGGTGTAATGCTGGGTCGCGAGCGTGATGACGACGGCGGGATATTCCGAACCCTGCGACTTATGGATCGTCGTCGCATAGGCGGGGACCACAGTGTCGAGTTCGCCAAACGGATATTCGACCTCCCGCCCGTCGAAGCCGGCGACGAGGAGGCCTTCAACCTCGTCGATGCGCAACACGGTTCCGAGGTCGCCATTGAAGACGTCGCGATCGTAATCGTTCTCGGTCTGCATGATCTTGTCGCCGGGCGCGAAAATCGACCCGAATTTCTCGATCTTCGCGGAAGGATTGGGATTGAGGACTTTTTGCAGATCAACGTTGAGCGACCGCGCGCCGAGCGCGCCGCGCTGCATCGGGCAGAGAACTTGGATGTCGCGGATCGGATCGAGGCCAAAGCGGCGTGGAATCCGGTCGCGGACAATTTCCACGACCTTCGCCGCTCCCTTCTCCGGATCGTCGGCTTCGACAAACCAGAAATCCGAATCCTCGCCGCGCTTTGGCCATTCCGGCATTTCACCGCGATTGATCCGGTGCGCGTTGACGACGATCCGACTCTCGGCGGCCTGACGAAACACCTCCGTCAACCGCGCGACCGGAATTGCGCCAGAATTGATAATGTCGTCGAGAACCTGCCCCGGCCCGACCGAGGGAAGCTGATCGACGTCGCCAACAAGCAAAAGCGCCGACCGGGCAGGGATCGCCTTGGCGAGCGAAAACATCAGCGAGATATCGACCATGCTGGTTTCGTCGATGACGAGCAGATCGCAATCGAGAGGATTGTCGGCGCCGCGGCGAAAGCCGCCGGTCTTGGGATCGATTTCCAGCAAGCGGTGGATGGTCTTCGCCTCGATGCCGGTCTGTTCGGTCATGCGTTTCGCGGCGCGTCCGGTCGGCGCGGCGAGCAGAATTTTCGTTCCCTTGACGGTGAGAATGCGCAGAATCGCATCGAGCAGAGTCGTCTTGCCGACGCCAGGGCCACCGGTGATCACCATCGCCTTGGAGCGCAGCGCCATTTCAATCGCCGCGCGTTGCGACGCCGCCAGCATTTTGCCAGTCTTCTTCTCGACCCAGGGCAGGGCCTTCTCCACGTCGATCGCAGGCCAGGGCAGGGCGCCTCGGACCAGCGCGCGCAGCCGTTCGGCCACGCCGCGTTCGGCGATGTGAAGCCCACGCAGAAACACGCAAGGCTCCCCGCCGATCGAGTCGCCGACGACCTCGGCGCCGGCGAGCTCGTGATCGAGCGCCACCCTCACAAGCGCTTTGTCGACGTCGAGCAGCTTGGTGGCGAGGGTGACGAGATTGTCGACCGGAAGCCCGCAATGGCCGTCGTCCGTCGCCTCTTGCAGGGCGAAGGACACACCGGCACGCAACCGCTGCGGCGCTTCGCGGGTCATGCCCATTTTCATGG
>PLZT01000066.1 GCA_003152255.1 Methylocystaceae bacterium
TCGTTGCCGATTCGGGAAGAGCCACGGAGTCACGCTCTGTGAGATTTGGTATTAGTGGAAACAGACGCCGAATTGGCGGAGGACACCGTTCGCGCATGGAATCTTGAAGACATGGACTTCAACGCGCTCACGAAAGCATTCGCCGATCTACGGATGCGCCTCGCGGCGTGACGGGCGGACTCAAACGAGTATCCGCTCCACCTCGTCGAGCGTCATTTCCTCGGCGCGCCGATCATAAAGCCGCGTCGTGCGTGTCGAGGCGCGGTTCGCCATCTGCGCGGCGCGCTCCAATGTGCCGCCGTTTTTCAAATAGGCGGTGACGCCCGTGGCGCTCACGAACGTGCATGGCGTCCGCCAGATTCTCACGTTCAACACCGACGAATTTGCCCGCTTTGGGGTCGAAGCTCTTCATATTTCGGCGGCCGCGGCGTAGCAGCGAAGACCAAAATTCGCGGAAGCGCCATTATGGAACGCCATTTTCCAGATTGGGCATTATGCGACTGTTTCTGAGCCTTCTTGCCGGAGAGCCAAGGCCATTTTCACGAAACAGGACAGGCTAACGCCGAGTTGATGTGCGCATCAAATGCCGCATGAATGGAGACGAGCAGATTGTCGCCGTCGCGCGGCTTCTTCAAATAATCGAATGCTCCCTGTTTCATGGTTGCGACCGCACGAGGAACATCGCCATTTGCGGTGACGATGATGACCGGCATAGAGCTGCCCCGCTCATTCAGCGCCGCCAAAAGGCCCATGCCGCCCATTTCCGGCATGTGCATCTCCGTCACCACGCAACCGCAGTCGTCTTGTTGGATCGTATCGAGGAATCTGCGAGCGGATTGATGCGTGCGAACCGCGTAACCCTCTGTCGCCAAACATTGCGAGGCGCACTATATCGTCACGGCGAACTTACGCGACTTTCCGGCAACCACTCTTGCGCGCTTTCGGCTCGTCGCGGAACATCCCGACGATTTTCTACTGCGTCTCGTGAATGACAATCAGGGAAAGGCGATCGCCGCCTTTTACGAGCTTTGCGACGCGCGCAAAAATCCACACCAAACGCCGCGCGAAGTCAAAGAAATATTGAAACGCCAAGAGCTGAGGGCGACGGCGGATGCTCTCAACGCTCATGGGTGCCGCGTAAGGCAAGAATTCTCGAAACCCTCATGATAGAACGAGAATCGGCGTGGAGCCCCGACGCAATAGTGACATGCGACAATCTGCCACCAAACGCAGCGGAAACTTATGCCGCCATGAGACGTTGAGAGAGTGTTCGCGATGCAGGCGTGCGCCTTCTAAGAGCGACAAGAGCGGAAGAACGCAGTCCAAAGCTGGCGGCTCGCTCGAGCTTAAAGAGCAATAGCCATAATCGAAGATCGCAACCTGATCGCGCAAGCAGAAGTGTGAAACACGCCATCGAGAAACGGGAGAGGCGGGGCATGCGGTCATCTGGCCGCATGCCGGGGCGACTCAAAAAACCGTTAGAGTCAGGGCGACCGGCCTTAACGTAGGTTTTTTTGAAGATTCTGCGATGACCCTTTTTAGTTCGTCGTCTACAGATACGACCCAAAAAAGCCGCCTCCGATCCCGCCGAGGATGGTGCTGGCGATAGCAGCAGGAAAGCCTAGCACTGCTCCACCAATAGATAAGCCTAAGGCGGCTCCGACAATCGCTCCTACAGTCGCCATCGTCACATGTTCTTGAGCCTTAATCATCTTCCCCTCCTTCGCACGCCCGCTCACCCCTCGGGGCCCACAATGAATAAATGATAGAGCTCGCCCGGCGAAGGGCAAGCGCCCGCGATTTACCGTCGCAAGGCTAACGCTTGACTTAAACTATGGAAACTCGCGGCGGGGGGCGTCGAGGCTGATAGAAGCGGCGCATGTTGGGCGTCGCGTCGATGCGGCGAAGATGCGCGGCGGTCATGCCCCAAGCCTCGAAATCATGCTGTGCGAGACGTTATGGCTACGACCAATCTCCACAAGCGTTTCGTCGCCATGACCGCTGCCGGATTAACTCGCGCTTCTGGCGCGAGCCTTCGCTGCACGAAGGCCGTCCCTTGCCAGAAAAACCAAATCAGCACAGTCTCGCGAAGCCCTATCTCCGATTGTTTCGGTGATAAGGGCAGGGGGAAACACATCATGAATCGTAGGGTTGCATTATGCCGTCAGCCTCGCAATCGTCCAGCTTGGCTCTTGTAACTCGGCGCGGAAGCAAGTGCGACAATAGGCGTAATTGACAAAACCAATTCTCTGGATGCTGAATGCTCAGAACGTCCTGTTGTGCGAGTAGGGGGAGAGCTTCCGGCCTGAGCCGCCTCCCTAATTAAGGCCACGACCGACTCAAACGCACCCCGAAAAAACGCAACAGGACGCGCGGGGGAGAGAAACAAGAGACACGTTCGAATCGAGAGCTTCCCGCGTAGTGTGTGATGGCGTGAGGACGGCAACTCAGACCGAATGGAGGCGTCCCGTGAGCTATGTCTTTCAATACATGTTGATCGATACGATGCGGCAATACGCGATGATTGCCGCAGAAGAGTATTTGAGTAAGAGCGAGGTCAATGACGAGGAGACCCAGCGCGAGTGCCTACAAGTGGAAACAGACGCCGAATTGGCGGAGGACACCGTTCGCGCGTGGAATATTGAAGACATGGACTTCGACGCGCTAACGAAAGCATTCGCCGATCTGCGGATGCGCTTAAGAACGTGACACGCTAGTCACTTCGTTTTTAGAGTGGTGCACGGCCTCAAACGAGTATCCGCTCCACCTCGTCGAGCGTGACCTCCTCCGCTCTCCGATCATAAAGCTGCGTCGTGCGCGTCGAGGCATGGTTCGCCATCTGCGCGGCGCGTTCAAGCGTGCCGCCGTTCTTCAGGTAAGCGGTGACGCCCGTGGCGCGAAAGGTGTGGTTGCCAACATGCGTGGTGATGCCGCCGGATTTCGCGCGCCTCTGAATCATCGCATAGGCGTTGGCTTGGGGTAGGGGGTTGCCGGTGAGCTGGCCGGTCGCGCGGCTGTAGGTCTGAAACAGCAACGCCTTCGGTTCGGTCGCCAGCCCCGCTCCGTCGATATATTCATGCAGGTAGGCCTCCAGATTGTGATGGCACGGCATGGCGTGTTGCTTGCCGCCCTTCTCGTGCAAGCGCACCCATAGCCGCCGGTTCTGCGAATACACGTCTTCAACGTTCATGCCGATCGCCGCGCCGATGCGTGCGAAGGAATAGACCATCAAGCCGATCAGCGCGCGATCGCGTAAGCCGATGATGGTCATGATGTTGATCGCGTCGATCAGTTGCCGCGCTTCCCGCGGATCGAGCACCGGCGTCTTCCCGCGCCGCACGATATGGCGCGGCCCGCGCACGGCGGCGGCGGGATTGGTCGGCATGATCTGACCGATGACGAGCCAATCGAATAAGTGGCGCAACGCCGCCAAGCGCAATTTCGCGGTCGGCGCGGATCGCGCCTTGGCAAGCTGCTCGATATAGGCGGTGACATGCACGCTCTCGATCGACGAAAGCTCCCTTACCCCTCGCGCGGCAAGCCAGTTGAAGAATTCGACGGCCGCACGCGCATAGGCGCGGCGCGTGTGTGGATTGCGGATATTGGCGGTGAAGAATTCAAAAAAGCGATAGGAGGCGCGTTCGCCAAGCGCCGCGACGGGGGCGGGGGCACGATCGACGACGAGTAAAACGAGTTGGTTCATGCGTCCGAATTCCTTTCCCGCGCCTTCTCGAGCTTCTTTAAGTCCTGCTCTAATTTTTCGATGAGCGGCGGCGTCGACTCGGCAACGTTCGACAGACCCTTGATGGTCGGGTGCCCCGAAACAACTTTCAACAAGTCCAGAGCGCGCTGAATGGCCTCCTCGGTGTGGGCAATGGCCGCGTTCAGGTCTTTGTCGTCGAGTTTGCGATAGACCATGGCGCTCCTCGATCCGCCTCTTGATTCACCCGCCATTAGGGCAAGGGCGCGTCGACAATCGAGCCAGACGGCGCGAGCTGAAATCGGCTGGCCGCCGCGTAATCTCTTTCGGCGCGAGAGCGATCGGAACCCGCGCCGCAGCACGTCACCTGTCGTCCCTCTTTTTGGGCGCGACCCACCGCCTCGTTCCATTCCGCGTCGTCGACCATCGGACCCTCGACCGTGAAGACGCGCTTGTCGCGATCGGCGACGATCAAAAAGAACGGGGTGGTGATTTTCTTCCGTCTCACGCCATGGCCTGACCATATGATGAAGGAGCGTCGAGTCCATTCACCGTCCTCGGTCGCGCAATTCCGTTTCCATCTCCCGCACGTCCTTCTGCATCCCCTTTATGATCGTCACATGATGTCGCCTGGACCGCTCCCGGGCGGGTCGGTCCCTCTGAAGGCCTTGCTCGGTCGCAAGATGCGCCAAGCATCTTCGCTCCCCTCCGATCGCTCTCTCCGTCAGCGCGAGGCCCGCGTAGATTTCGTCGTTGCTCTGGCCCGCCGTGGCTTCCCATAGGCGTTCGCTTGGGGCAGGGGGTTGCCGGTGAGCTGTCCGGTCGCGCGGCTGTAGGTCTGACACAGTAACGCCTTCGGCTCGCCCGCGAGCGCCGCGCCGTCGATATATTCATGCAGGTAGGCCTCCAGATTGTGATGGCAGGGCATGGCGTGTTGCTTGCCGCCCTTCTCGTGCAAGCGCACCCATAACCGCCGGTTCTGCGGATACACGTCCTCGACCCGCATGCCGATCGCCGCGCCGATGCGCGTGAAGGAATAGACCATTAGGCCAATCAGCGCCCGGTCGCCCTCTCACGTTAAACGCCCCCTCGGGTCGAGAGAGTGGTCAAAAAGTGCGATTTCTCCTTATTTTGTCGACGCTTCCACGTGTTTCACAAATCTTGCCTTTTGCTCGACCAAGCCGCTTCGCTCGCCCGCTGGAGACTGCCGACGATTTGCGCGCAGCGTAAAGACGCATCTCCACTTTTCCGGGGCAAGTCCATTGCCTCGCTGTGCGGGCAGCGAGGAGTGTCACTCTGTCGCAGCTCAATGCTTGGAACTTACGCCGACTTCACACGTTGGAGTAGTATCCTCGATTAGTGATGGTGAGTGGATCGAGGGACTACCGGATGATGTTCGCACAATAGAAAAGGAACTTAATCCTGCCAGGAATTGCGTGGTGAGTTTCGTGAACGAGAAACAAAAATTTCGCTTCAGACCTGACTCCCCGGTCGCACGCGAGCTGAACATCTCGACTGACGCCGTTGGAACCGTAATTTGTCGGTATCGTATCCTGAGGGAAGGTGAACTTGCCCCAGAGCGGTTGGACGTGCGCTTCGGTGAGCGACGGTTTGCTTGGGGGGTGCCCGAAAAAGAGTTCGAGGTAATCCTCAATTAGAATGATGCATGAAAACCGCATAACTCACCAATAGGGAAGCCTCGACGCGCGCCTCCGGCCGCCTGTTCTGTAATGTTCGCGGTAGGGACGTCCATTA
>PLZT01000119.1 GCA_003152255.1 Methylocystaceae bacterium
GCGCCGCCACGGCGGCCATCGTCGCACCCACGGCCAATACGGAAATTATGTCGATGCATCTCGCCGAGATCAGCCGCGTGATCGCTCCGAATGCTCACGCGGCGCTCGTGCTCGATGGCGCCGGATACCATGTCGCCGCCGATCTCGTCGTTCCCGACAACATCAAGGATCGGCATAGATGCGATTTCCGCGACAATTCGATCGACGCTCGCCTTTCGCGCCGCAACGGCGGCGGGGGACTGGTCGCGCCGCCTCTGCGGCTCCACCGCCACGCCGGTAGCGCGCGCACGCGTTTCAAGGGCTTGCCGTATGGCGCCCTCGACAGAAACGCGCTGCGCAGCGGCAAGCCGCTGGGCGACGTCTTCGGTTTCTTGAGAGAGATTGATCATGCGGATCGATTTCGCACAAACCGCCGTGAAAGCCCATAAAAACGTGGCTTTCCGCCAGAAAATCGATTGAAACGTTCCGCGCGATGATACCATTAGACAATGATACCATTACAACGGTATGCCCCTTTGAAGACGCGCGGGGGGGAGCGAAATTCGCGGAAGCGGTGATTATGGAACCAAAGCGGGCAAAGACCATGGTGCGGGGGCCGATCTGGACAAAAAATGTTTAGCGACGTGGATACGCGGGCGCGCTACCCGCGAAATCATCCTTGCCACGCATGCCCGGCGCTCAATGTTATCTCGCGACACCACCTTGTCGTCAGAACGCTGCGGTTGGACCGGGAGAGCGGAAAAGGTCACTGACAGCATCGTCCAGTTGCTGCCGTTGCAAACCAATCGCCTCATCAATCAACCCAGCAGTTGCATCCGTTCCTTGCCATGATCTACGTTGTCGGAAACGCCCGCCGCTGGCGGGTAATTCTTGAATTCCAAGGCTAAGAAGAGTCTCGCGATCTGTGAGGCTTTCGGCTAAATCAGATGCCATAGTCTCATTAATTTCGGCGCTCAGCCAATGCAGATTTCGCAGCTGCCTTCCAATGCGAATAACGCGTCCAGCACGATCCTCTTCGACGTCGGCTAGCACTAACGGAATGCGGAGGACACTCGCTCCGCCACCCTGTAAATAGTCTTCCGACACCTGCGAATTGTAGATACCGCCGAGATAAAAAAGAAAGTCGTCGGGTCCAAACCCCCGCGTAGATAGCGCCGAATAAAATAGTAGAGCATCATCACCGAGATTATTTGGACCTCCAAGCGAAGGTTGGGCCAAAGGGTTCACTAGGCCGGTATAATGAAACTGCTGGCTTTCACCGCCATGCAATTTCACCATCCAGTCGCCGGGAACAACCAATGCTTTGAGCCCGTAATCAGGGTTCGTGCCTGTAGTGAACACGAATTTTGGATCAATCGTATGACTTTCCGCGTCCCGCCATTGCGACATGGTTCCATAACCCGGGTTTCTACCCTCATGAACGTTACGTGGAATTCTGAGTCTAGGCTCATAATACACCCACGATCGAAGCCGCTCGTCAGGATACCAGGCCACCTCATTGGGAGCGCTCCCGGTTATGACTCTGCGAGCCCGGCGGAAATCGAAACGAATGTTTCCATCGGCAGCATGCGTGGCCATCAGCGAGAGACGGCCTCGATTCTTATCGGAAGTCGCGCGGATAGTAGCGGCAAAGTCGTCGAGCGCGCGATCGCGGGCGGGTCCCTCAAGAGCCGCAGCGGCGAAGAATTGACGTGCCTTGTTACACACTTCATCGCAACTGTCCGCGCGGAATAGTTCGTCGAACGCCGTGATAATTCCTGGCCATTTTTTTATGAAAACCCTGCGCGCGCTTGCCCCATGAAGTACGTTCGGAAACGATTCAACTTGTCCCACAACTTCCGACGCTGGAAAAAGTGTAAAGCTACGCACTTGAGTAGGCGTATGGAGCTGCGGGGGCGGCAGAAGGCCAGTATCCAACGCAATGAGGCGCGGATCATCCGAGCTTGCAAGCGTCACTTCTGTGCCGGCGACTAAAGGCCGCAAATCAACGACTGGAATGGGTTCGGCGGCATCCGCGCGCGGCAGCTCTTCCGCGCGTCGTTCCAGAACTACAATGGCAAATTGGGTACGGGGACCAACATCCCTAAATACGTTCGCGCCTAAAATTATTAGGTGCCGAATGTGGTAACGGCGGAGAAGGTCCTCGCGGAAAAACCGATACGAAGTAGCGTAGCAAAAGCTGTCCGAAACAACGAAGGAAATGAGCCCCTGATTGGTGAGATAGTGGTCAGCGGCGGCAAAAAACCATGCATAGTCATCTCGTATATTTCTTTGGCGCGCGCGAGCGTTGGCCCGCGATGAGCGCAGCAAAGCGGGAAACCTTTCTGCAATTTGTGCAAGAGTCTGGTCAGAATTGTTGCGATAGGGTGGGTTGCCAATGATCAATGGAAATCTGGATTGTCGTTTGACGCCTTCGCTCAGATCAATTCTGCTTCTTAAGAACACGCGGGTGCTCTCATCGGCGAGAAGTGGCATAATCGTGCGCAGGCGCTCACCGTTGCGAGGGTCGAGCGCATCCGTCGGGTAAAGATGCAAGGTGCCGACTGCTTCGGCCTCATTGCGATCCAAGTGCGCCAAAACAGCTAAATAGAGGTTGATTTGCGCGACCCCTATCGCTTGGGGTGAAATATCGAAGCCCACCAAGCGCTCCCAAAATCGAGGCACACTGGCGTGATGAAGCTGGTTTGCACCTTCTATAAGAAACGTTCCTGATCCGACTCCAGGGTCAAGCACGAAGAGGTCCGAAACAACCCCCCGTTCGCGTGCGATTCCCATGGCCAATCGCCACATATGTCGGACAATCGGCAGTGGGGTATAGTATTGCCCAAGCTGTTTGCGGCGGCGACGATCGACCCTTTGCGCGTATATCTCGAAAAATCGGCCCAGCAAATCTTCGTCGAGATCAGTAAAGCTATGCGAAAAAAAGATCGCGAGAAGCCGCTTAAAAGCTGCTGCGTCTATTTCTGGTGCAAGCCAATCGTAAAACCGCCCGGTAGCTGCGAGGTCTTTTACAGCTGGATTCTCGACAGCGGACAGTCCGGCCATGGCCTGGAAAAATGCTTGCGGTAATCTGGCGGTCTCCGTTTGATCGAAACGATCGGCGTGAAAAATCCATGCTTCCCTGGGAATAAGCGGTGGATGGGCATCGACACAGAACTGATCTTCGATGGCTTTAATGGCAAAGAGCCGACCAATAAGCGAATTGACGCTGGCCCCAACGAACTCTGCCCATTCAGCCTGCCAATGATTTGCGATGTAGCGTTGCGCGGCTTCTACGCTCATTCCGCCATTGGCGGCCATGGTATAGACGGTAAGCGCGCGTTGAACCTCTGGGGCCAACTGATCTAAACGATCGCCTTCCCTTCGGATGGTATGTATCAGTGCTCCTGGCGCGTTTCCGCGTCCTTCGGGACCGACCACAATATCGGCTAGATCGCTGGCAAAGCCCTCTAGCGCCTCTGCGTTTTGGATAAGCCTTATATCTGAAATCGCCGAAAAATTCGGCGGCGACAAGCCTGATGGCGTTAGGTATCCAGCGCACCACGCCGCAAATTTTCTTTCTTCGTCGGCAAGTCGAATGTCGAAGGATATCGCAGCTCGCAGCGGCACGCGCCGTGTGGCCTCGTCCGGAAAAGCTTCAAGATTTTGGATTTCCGAACGAAACTCATTGCTTATAGGGACGATAAGGAAACGCTCAAAGGTGGTTAGTATGAAAAACTCGATTCGCTCTGCATGCGCTGTAACGTAGGGCACGAACTTGTCGTGCCACAGTTGATCATGAATCAGGGCGTCTAAGAGCGACGGAAATTGCGCGAGTTCAAGTGGCTTCTTCGACTCGATAATCACGTCGGCCGCGCTGCCCACGTCCGCAGCGTCGCGATCGACGTATAAGGCCACATCGGGCCGCTTAGTCCGGCTATTGCCTGAAGCCGTGTCAAAAAGGCTGTGAAGGCCAAAGCACGTCAAAGCGCTCTTCAGATTTGATGAAAGGTCGTTCTCGCTCCGGTTGATGCCGCCAGTTCCGAGCCGGCGGACAAGCCCGAGGTAGTCATCGAAGTCGGACAAATCAAAATTCCCCGCCGGAGCATGCGCCCATAAAGCACTAGATTTCCGAAAACTCAACGGATGCGTGTTCAGAGTATGCGCGCGGGGTGCGGTGATCCACCCACAGCCGCCGGTTCTGCGGATACACGTCCTCGACTTGCATGCCGATCGCCGCGCCGATGCGCGCGAAGGAATAGACCATCAAGCCGATCAGCGCCCGATCGCGTAGACCGATCACCGTCGTCGCATCGATCGCGTCGATGAGCTGTCGCGCCTCCGCCGGATCAAGCACCGGCGTCTTGCCACGCCGCACGATATGACGCGGCCCGCGCACGGCGGCCGCCGGATTCACCGGCATAATCTGGCCGATCACCAGCCAATCGAACAAGTGCCGCAACGCCGCCAAGCGCAGCTTCGCGGTCGGCGCGGAGCGCGCCTTCTGCAACTGCTCGATATAGGCGGCGACATACACGCTCTCGACGGCGGTGATGTGCGTAATGCCGCGCGCCTCCAGCCAATCGAAGAATTCCACAGCGGCGCGGGCATAGGCGCGCCGCG
>PLZT01000110.1 GCA_003152255.1 Methylocystaceae bacterium
AATCGCCATGTCAAGGCGGTTTTGCGATAGGATGGCGAATGACGCCCGCACAATGCCGCATGGCCCGCGCCGCTCTTGAAATCGGCGTTAAAGAATTGGCTGAAAAGGCGAGCGTTTCCACAAACACCATCGTGCGCCTTGAACGCGGGGAGGCGCTGAGGCCCCGAACGCTCGCCGCCATCCGCGCCGCGCTCGAATCGGCCGGCGTGATCTTCGTCGGCGAAAATGGGGGCGGTCCGGGCGTCAGGCTGCGGAAGGGCCCGAGATGAACGGTTGGTCGCGCAAAGATGAAATAGCTATGGAGCGCCGCCATATTTTAGAGGGCGAGCAGCTGCTCGCCAAACAACAAGCCCTCATGGAAAAACTTATCGCGGAAGGGCATCATGGCCTCGTCGAAACGGCGGACGAGCTACTGGGTATTTTGCGAGAATCTGTGGAGTTTTCGAGGGCGCGACTTCGCGAGTTAGAACATCGCCGTGGCGAACGGCAAAAATCAAATTAGGACACCACGCAGAGCGCGCTGAGGTCTATTTCGACGAAAAGGGCTGCATCTGCCAGCGCGACATGGGAGCCGGTGACGCCACGGCCGCGTCTATCCCGATCGAAGACTTCAACGCCGAGAATGACGAGTAGCGGCGGCGGCGACACGTCGCTAGGTCAGTCAGGGTTCATCCCAGCCATCTCAGAAGCAAGTCGCCATACCCGTGCGCTAGGGCTCCCAGAAATATGAGAGCGACGCCGATCACGCGTTCGGCCATAACATCGTGCGTGACGCCAGGAAGCGCGACCTTGTGCGCTTCTATCTGTTGCTTGAGCAAATGCGCGGGCGAGTGTGCCGAAAGAGGCTGGCCGGAAAGCGGGCGGGTTACCGCCTGGACCAAACCCTCGGGCATCTGACGATCAACGGCGTCTTTAAATCCGGTTCGAAAGAACGGTTGCGCCGTCACGACGACGCCCAAGGCGACCAAGGCCGAGCCGAACCGCGCGCCGATCGTCGGATCGCGCGTCGCCGCGAACCAAACGACATGACCCACGCCGGCCACGATAAAAATTGCCAGATAGACGACCCAGAGCCACCAATGCCGTGTCACGTTTGCATTTCTCCAGAAAACATCGTGACGGCGTGCGATCCTAAGACGGCGCCGCGCCATAGTCGCTCTCACTCATCCGTCGGAGGATGTAGCTTAGCCTGCAGGAAGCCAGCGGGACAGCAGCGGAAACTACTTACGTCCGTTGGCGCCAGCCTTCGCGCGATCTATGAGCCCTTTGCGCTCGTCCTTGGGGAGCTTCGCCAGCGCGTCCAGCTCCACGCCTTTGTCGAGCGAAGTCCCCGTGACGGCGCCGAGGTCGTCGCCAAGGGCTTCACCACGCGCGGCGGCGAGCCTTACCGTGCGCTCAGCTTTGCCGGTGGCGTCGGCGGTTGCAGCGGCAAAATTTGCCGTTGCATCGTCCTTCCCGCCCCAACGTGATGTCGCGCCCGCCGTCCCCGCCTTCGTCTCCGGGTGCAACTCCTCATAGATCGCCTTGCGGCGGAAGATCGCGGAAGCTTCCTGCGCCGCGACAATGGAAGGGGTATTGGCAGCAGAACGCATACAATTCCTAAGCGGCTGTCAGGTGAGCGGAACAATGGTTGTTGTTGCCAAGAACTTCAGCGTTTGCACTCACGGTAGTTACCGCTCGCTCAACATTGTGCTCATCCATTGCTAACCTTACTACCTTCCCAAAGAAAGGAGACAAGCATGTTACAGCGGTGAACCAATTTTCGAACGCCATTTTATACGATTCTTCAAGCTCTGGGCGTGTCTGAAAGAACTCGACATAAATCTTATTTTTCTTAGCAAAATCGCCCCGACGCCACCTATCATCAGCGAGATACATGAGAAGCAGCCTCGCGCTGCGGCGCTCTGTGAGCATCTTATTGAGTGCGTCTAAAGTTTTAAGAATCTCTATTGGGGTTTCGTCGTCAGATATCAACGGCTTGACGGACGAAAAAAACCCTTCCGCCGCTTTATGATATTGACGGGCCATTGAAATATTCATCTTCAAATAGCTGAGGGCCGTAAAAGTGACGGCTATGCCAACTGTCGCGATTAGGATGCCAATGACATATATCATGGTTCTTTACGAAGCTCGTGGCTCCGCCTCCTAGCGATCTTTGTTGCCAGCTCTTCCTTAAGCAAGGCTTGCTTCCGAGCGATTTCTGCCTTGTTCGAACGGCCAAGCCTGATCACTTCCCCAACCGCCCGGATTATATCAGCAAGTTTCCATACAAAAACAATGCCTACCGCCGTCCACCCGAGAGCAATTGGGTCATTCATTCTTTCGACAATAGCCTTAACTATTGATATTAAATCTGGTTCTGCCATATCTCACGCCAGCTTGCGGGGTCGAATCAATGCAAGCTTAACGAGCAACACAGTCCCGCGCTATGCACGCCGGCTCAGCTCAGGGCGTATTTTTGCCAAACCATGTCCCCCGCCACGTCCTTCGCCCCCTGCGCCAGTCCGCGCCCCTTAAGCACGTGCAACGCCTTGGAACCCGCCGCGTGGGCTCGCCTACCCCTCCTGATCCGCCATCGGGGCCGCCAACCCGCGATACATCGTCAGCGTCTTGAATAGCCCATTGATCTCCGCCTTTGTCTTCGTGCCCTTCGGGAACCCGGCTAGAGATATTTTCAACGAGGCGTCGCCGGTGACCTTATGAGCTTGGCTCGTTATTCCGACGGAATTCGCGATGTATCGGCCAAGGTCGGCATTCAGCGGCTCGCGATGACGATGGCCGACGCCGAACAGAGAGCGAAGATGCTCACGCTTGCCTTCGCTCGAAAACAACCGTCGGAATGTGTCAACAGCGCCCTCGCGCGCTTTGCCTTCCTGGACCGCAATTCCATAAGCGAAGCGCGCCGCCGTGTCCGCGTTCCCGAAATCAAGCGCCTCATCTCTTCCGAACCCGGTTCGATTCACCATGTTGCGGATCAACATGGCGGTCTTGTTCTGGTTTGGGGGAGAATAATGCTTCAGAATCCCGGCGATTGAAGCTGCGTTGAAGCGTTCTTTGTATCGGCTGACGGTATCGACGACAGCATGCACAGCATCGTATGCGTCTCGATAGTGATGAAAGCCGCCAAGCTTCGACCGGATATTCCCCAGATTGACGTTGTTCGGAATGACTTCGCCGGACTGCTTCGGAACAAAAAGCTCAGGGCCGTGCTCGCCGACGATATAGGGATGTTGCGCGAAGACATCGCCGCCGCCAGCCCTGCCTTCAGGATGCGCGCCGCGTTGTTGCGCGATCCATTCGTTCATGCCCTTGGCGGCGGCCTGCCGCGCTCCGCCGACCACCCCGCCTCGAAGGCTGCCATGCACGGTGCGGGAGCCATACCATTCGCCAGGACCATGCTTCGCCATATAGGAGACCTGCCAAGCAAGAACCTTTTTCCATTGCGACATATCGCGGGCGTTAATGCCCTCACGCAACATGGCATCGCCCTGCCCAGCGGCGGAAAGCCCAGGAATATTATTTTTGAAATGCGCCTGGAGAGCCCCCCATGACGTGCCTCTGTCATTTGGCCCAGCGGACCATGTGCCCTTTGACGGGCTAAATCCCTTCAACCCCTCGCTCCGAGCAACGGCTAAAACATAATCTGGGTTGACGTGGTTCTTTATCGCCTCCGCGCGAAGGAACGCGACGACCTCCGGGTCTTCACCCTTTCCTTGGCGGAATGGTGCTGTGGCCCCACCGCCCCCGGCACTTCCCCCACCGCCCCCGGCACGACCGCCGCCACCGCCACCGATGCCCCCCGACGCGCCTGGGTGATACGCCGTCTGGATGATGCCGCCCTGGCCGCGCTCCTGTATCCAGGCGCGGAAGGCGTCTAGGACGCCCTGGCGGGTGCCCTCCTTGCTGCCGGCCTGCGTGCCCTTTTGTATTTTTTCTTCTGCATTAAAGCCGGTTCCTCCAGCCTCGCCTCCAGCCCCACCGTGCCGCATACGGTCGAACACCTTGGCCGCCGACTGAGCGTGCCGCATGCGGTCGAAAACGTCTTTGGTGGCGCTGGATGGTC
>PLZT01000414.1 GCA_003152255.1 Methylocystaceae bacterium
TTCGATGAATTTTGCAAGTGGCTCATATGATAACCAAGCCCGACCAAGCCACCGACGAAGGAAACATGAAAATCTTCAGCACCAGAGTTGTATTCATGTCTATTCCTCCAGAGCTGCGGTGCGCAATTATCGGCCACGTAAAATCACTGCCTCGAACGCCTCTATCAGCTCCGATAGCTCCGGCTCGTGAACCAGTTCGGCGGCTTTTTCCGCAGTGAACCATTCGGTCACGCGCTGATCTTTTTCGGGCCAACTCTTGCGCTGGCGAACGACGCGCAAGGGAAAGACGTCGACCCTCAATAAGAGCGCCGCTCCGTTCTTCAGACGCTTCCGATAGTGATAAGAGCCGAGCTTCTTCTTCTCGATTTTTCCGAGGAGACCTGCCTCTTGTAACGCCTCGATGGCGGCGGTCGCATGCGGTTTGCGCCCTTTCATCGGCCAACCCTTAGGGATGACCCATCGGCGCGTGTCGCGCGACGTGAGGAGCAAAATCTCAAGTCCTTCGCCCAAGCGCCAAGGTAGAGCGGCATATTGGCTTCGAGGCTCGGCTCCGTCGCCGCTCTTTTTCTTTGTTACCTTCGGATATTTCATCCCACAAGCCTACCTAGGGCATAGAAGAGGGCAGCTATCATCGCGGACATCGGCATGGTGATCACCCATGCGACGACGATGTCCTTGGCTATGTTCCAGCGCACTGCCGACACGCGACGCGCTGCCCCGACACCGACGATGGCTCCAGTGATTGTATGAGTGGTCGAAACGGGCACGCCCAGCCCGGTCGCCATGAACAACGTGATCGCACCGGCGGTCTCGGCGCAAAAACCCTGCATGGGCGTGAGCTTGGTGATCCTCGACCCCATTGTGTGGACAATGCGCCAGCCACCGAACAAAGTGCCGAGGCCCATGGCCGTCTGACAAGACAGCACGACCCAAAAGGGAATGTGAAATTCGGAGCCGAGACGCCCATGCGAATAAAGCAGCACGGCGATGATCCCCATGGTCTTTTGGGCGTCGTTGCCGCCATGGCCAAGCGAATAGAGCGAGGCCGAAACGAATTGCAGCGAACGAAAGATGTTGTCCACGGCGAGCGGGGTCTTGCGCACGAAAATCCAGGACACCGCAAGCACCAACAACAATGCTAGAAAAAACCCCAGGGCCGGTGAAATTACGATGGCTGAGCCCGTCTTGATGAGGCCGCTCCAAACGATGGCGTCGGCTCCTCCTTTGGCGGTCCCCGCGCCGACCAATCCTCCGATTAGGGCGTGCGAGCTGGATGACGGTATCCCAAACGCCCAGGTCAGTAGGTTCCAAACGATCGCGCCCATCAGCGCGCCGAAAACGACAAGGTCGTCCACGATGTCGGGCATGACGATGCCCGTTCCCACTGTCTGCGCGACGTTCAGGCCGAAGAACAGGAAGGCAATGAAATTGAATGAGGCCGCCCAGAACACCGCGTATTGCGGCGGAAGGACGCGCGTCGAGACGATAGTCGCGATGGAGTTCGCGGCGTCGTGCAGACCATTTAGAAAATCGAAGGCCAGGGCGACAACGATCAGGCCGACGAGGTAAGGCAATGCGTCATGCAAGAGGCGGCTCCTAGACGTGCTCGATGACGATGCCGGTTACTCGTTTCGCGACATCCTCGAACCCGTCCACGACCTTTTCAAGATGATCATAGATTTCCGCGCCGACGATAAACGCCATTTGATCGGAATGTCGGTGCGCGCGAAAGAGGTCCCTTAGCCCCTGATCATGGATGGCGTCGGCCTCGTCTTCGATGCGCGAAATTTCCTCGCCGAAGCTGTTCAGCGTGCCCGCGTTTTGACCCATGGAACGTAACAAAGGGATAGCGGCCACGGTGAGGTCGGCAGCCTGAATGATGATGTCGCCCATGCGCCGCATCGGCGGCTCAAAATCACGCGTCTCATAGATGAGAGTTGCCTTGGCGGTTTGGTGCATTTGGTCGATGGTGTCGTCCATCGACGTGATGAGATCGCGAATGTCGCTGCGATCAAATGGCGTGATGAAAGTGCGTCTGACGGCGAGGAGGACATCCCGCGTGATCAAGTCGGCTTCATTTTCGAGACGCTTGATCTCCTGGCTGTAGCCCAAAATGCCGTCCCCTCCTTCCAGAAGCGAACGCAGGGCGCGGGAACCGGCGACCACGGCCTGTGCGTGGCGCTCGAACAGATCGAAAAAGCCCTCGTCCCTAGGCATAAGTGACTGGAACCATGAGAGCATCTTCGGCCTCGGTTTTTCAGCGGACTTTGTCACAAAACTTTCACAAATCCGCTTCGAACTGGTAGTCGAGCCGCCGCCTTCTGTAAAGCCAAGGGGGCGGTTCCGGCGGCTGACAACGCACCGCCAACCTGTTCGGACAGAATGGGCTCCATGGAAAAGCAGACGGGCGAGCCTGAGAGCGCCATGACTTCAGCTGGTTCCGGGGAAGAGGATGTGAAACCGTGCGGCGAAAAGTCGCCACCAACTTTTTAAGTTATGGGCGAGTAATCCGCCTTCAAATGTTCGAGGGGCCGGAAAATTCGTCAACCGAACTGAGGGCTTGTGAGGGAAGGGCTGTTTAGTTCCCTGATTGCCGTCGAGAGCACGCAAAGTCGTGGGGATCTCAAATTTTTAGTGGTTAAGTTCTAGGTTACTTGCGAAGGTGTGGTTCGCATGGCTGCCTCTGAGATTGGCGCGAGAAGCTGACGAAACCCACGACTTTGCATGCTCTCCCCGAGCTTCTTCGCTTGGCCGCCCGAGAACAAGCCCGGCCGCGCGGCCCGTCGCCGTCACGCCTCGCATGCGTGGCTGAAAACACCGTCCGTCAGATTAAGTCAAAACCTATACATGTCAGGAACGACAATTTTGGGGCTTCGGATTTCAACCCGCGAAACCTGTCTCACAAGCGTTGATCCCGGACAGGCGCTTGCAAATGGGTGAAGAATTGCCGCGTGCAAACTTCCCACACAAATCCGCGGACGAAGGCGCGGGGAATATCGACATTATCTGGTAGTAGCAGGGCTGTGGCGACGGCACTGCCTAAATCCAGATCCATTACGACAAACTCCTTGCCCGCGCCGTCCGCGAATATATCTGAGGGGCCTGGTGCGGGCATGGCCGCGATGCGCAGCCCCGCGGCAGAGGCTTCCAACAGCACGAGACCGAATGTGTCAGTCATCGAGGGGAACACAAACAAGTCAGCGGCGGCATAGTGGCGCGCCAGATTCTTGCCCGACATGGCGCCCAAAAAACGCACGCTGGGATATTCCTGTTTCAAGGACATCAGATCGGGGCCATCGCCGATCACGAGTTTACTTCCTAGCGTGGCGATATCCAGAAATGCCCGCAGATTTTTCTCAACTGACACGCGGCCGACATAAAGCAGTATCGGGCGCAGGAAATTGGCGAAGGCGGGCAGGTCTTTGCCATAGGGGCGGAACAAAGTTGTATCGACGCCGCGCGACCAGCGCGCCAGACGGCGGAATTTCCGCGCCTTGAGTTCCCGTTCGATCGACGCCGTCGCGACCATCACCGCATTGGAAGGCGCGTGGAAACGACGCAACGCGGCATAAGTCGCAAGGCGAAGGAAACTGGCCAGAATGCGCGGAACGCGCGCTGCCAGATATTCGGGAAAGCGGGTATGATAAGCCGTGGTGAAAGGCAGGTTTCGATACAAACACAACCGCCGCGCTGTCCAACCCAACGGGCCCTCGGTCGCAATATGGATGAAATCGGGCTGAAACTCTAGTAACACGCGACCCAGGCGGCGATACGCAAAGAATTCCAGTTTAATTTCAGGATAGGATGGCGCCGCGAAAGTCAGCCACCGCGCCGCATCCGGTCCGACAATGCGCGTTTCGTGGCCTAACCGCGCCAATTCCTTGGCCGTCGATTCTAAAGTGCGCACCACGCCATTGACCTGCGGATGCCATGCGTCGGAGATGATCAAGATTTTCACGAAGGGACGCTTTTGAGAGTTACATATTGGGATTGGCGCAAAGTCTGTCACTTTCATTATGACAAATTGGATAGACGGGGAACTGTCGCCTTCGCTTGCTATGCGAGGGCCGGCTCTAGGGGCGCGTTAACAATATACGCTAGCGTTTTGGGCTCATCCGTTACATTGCTCCACGCTGCCAGGCTCTTTGCAAATGAAGGCGTCGAGGAGAATAAATAAAGCAGCGTTTATGTTTCGTCCAAGTAAGGTTCCAAGAAGTGGCAGGCCTGGCGCGGTTCTGATGGGTTGAACGTCCCTTCAAGACGCTTTCAACACACCATATTGACGCATTGATGCCGTGCGCGCGTTTGCATTATCAGAACCAAACGGTTCGGCCTCGGCATTGGCGCGTCGATCCAGCGATCGGTGTCGGGATGGTCTAGAAGCTTACGGTCATCCGTGATGACCGAACCATCGTCGATCCCGACGGACCTCACGCAGACTGACGGCGCCGCGCACACAATATGTTGACTGAAGTTGTGCAATGGTTCGCTCAGACGCGCCTCGCTTCGATTGCCTAGGGTGTTCATTCGTTATCTCTGTCTCTCGCGCGGCATTACCAGAACGAGAAGGAAATGACATACGCTGAAATCGGATAGTCGACGCAGATTCCGAGAACAGCGCCCGCGAACACGTCGCTCGGGTAATGGTGGGCAGTTGCGACCCGCGACCACGCGAGGCATGCAGCCATCAGCACCCCAGAAATCGTCATGGACGGCCAAAGAATGACTATCGGCGCGAGCACCGCGGACAATGTCATGGCGTGACCGCTCGGAAAGGAATGTTCATCGAGCGTTGCAAGCAAAGACGGCAGCTCTGGGTCGAGCTTGAACGGGCGCGGACGGCGATAGCGCCGTTTGATGATGGGATAGAGACAATGCGTTACGGCGGCGTTCGTAGAAGCGAGGAAGATGATGCGGTATCCCGGGAGACCCCAGCGGGTGATGATCACCGCCGCGAGAAACAGATAGAGCCAGCCATTGCCGAGCTTGCTGATTCCGATTGCGCACAGTCGCCCGCTAGACGAACGTGCTGTGCGAGAGACGATTCTGACTGCTTCCAAATCGGCTGCTTGGAATTTCCCGGCCCAAATTGCGGCTCGCGGGGCAAGGCTTTCTATGCTGGAGAATCGACACCCACCGGACAACGATTTTGATGGGATTGAAATCGTCGTTTTCGAAGGATGTTGGTGACACGACGCCTCGACACTCGGTTTCGCGTGCGTCCAAACTGGCGGCGCCGCTGTGCCGAGGCTCTCGATTATCGATTTCCTTGTCATCAGGACCGCACCATCTTCCAAGTTGTTGATCGAACGCAAAACAGTCGAACGTCCTCCACGGCTGCGGTGTCATGTTATGCAATAGTCACCAATGAAAACAACGCGGCGCAACGCGCGAGTGCGCGAGAAGGGGCGCCAGCTAGCCCATGGCCGTAGCTTCTTCTTTGTCCCAAATAGCCAACTCGTTTCCGGACCATACGAAATCACCGAAGAGGCAAGCGTCGACGACTATTGCTGTCGATCGTGTTGTCGAGTTGGAACTGGGTTGGCGCCGCAGACGTGGTTGCTCCGGATCATGCTGCGTCGACGCGTAAACGCCATCGCCATTTGCGGCGTGGATAGAGGCAATTTGACGACATGCGCGGTGAGGACCAGCCATACCTAAAGGATCGTGGCGTACGCTCGCACCAAGAATGGCCCGTCGGCGTCGGAAAAGCGCTCCAACGATAGCGCCTATCCACCCCCCAGGCGTCATGCCGCCAATCATTCTCTATAATCTGATCCAGGATCTTGCAGCGTCACTCGTCGACAAGAGGCTCTATCGTGGCTTGCAATGGTGACCAGAGATTTCCATCACCGGCGGCGATTATCTCCGAGGCAAAGGCGCGCCGAGCGGCAGTCAATCAGGCCGGGATCGAGGTGGACTCGTCATTTATTCCAGGGCTCGCCAAGGCGGCACGCGGGATTTTCGTTGCCCGCCTTGATTTCACGTGTCTCAACCGAAACGGTCATGCCCAATACATCCGTTGCGGCGCC
>PLZT01000718.1 GCA_003152255.1 Methylocystaceae bacterium
TCACCCAGATTCCCGCATAGCTCGAATGCCTTCTCCAGAGTATCGATGGCGGCAAGCAGCTTTGCCGCGCGGTCGGGGTCGCGTCGCTTGAGCGCTTCGGCGCCCCGCCGCTTCTCAAATAGCGTGGCGGCGCTTAGACGCAGATTCGTGTCATCGAGCGTGGCGATCCAGCGCCGGACATTAGCATTCCCCTTGCTGTGCAATTCCCGCAGTACGTTCTCATCGAGCAGAAATAGCGTCACGGAGTTTTCCGTGGCGCCGTCTCGCGTGAAGCTTCTCCTTCATCGAACGCGCCGAGCTCGGCCATGTCGCCCAGAGTCCGCTTCAGGCTGCGGGCCGCATAAGGCCGGCCTCGTTTGGGATAGGCCTTGCCGAATTCGATCGCCCCCTCGACCTGGACGCGCTCCAGGGAGGGAAAATCCTCAAGGATTTCTTCTACGGTCTGCTCACGCGCGAGGGCAGCAATCAGATGAGCGGGAATATCCGTCCCCCGGATCACCGCGTCCTGCTCCCCTCCGACACGATCTACGCGTTGATGAATGCTCTCCAGCCGGCCCAATCGAGCCTTGAGATCGCTATCGATGCGAGACAGATCGAGGTCGAGATCGCCCAGTTTCACACGGTGCGTTTCGGTCGAGAGTTTCCGCAGCGCCGCATACAGACGTCGGCGGCCCGTCGGCGTCAGATCCTTGTGAAGCTCATGGGCCAGCCGGAAAAACCGAAGTTCGGCCGGCCCCAACAGCCGCTGAACGGCTTTGCCCACCTTGCGTTGCCTAGCCCGGATCATGCCCGTGTCGACAGCCTTGTTTAGGTCTGTCGGAGACCGATCGAGGACGTATCCCGCTTCACTCAAGGTCAAGATTTGGGTGTGACCCATGTTTCGCTCCCCCCATAATTCATCCCCAGACTAAGGATACTTTAGGAAGATTGCAAGGCGTTGGTTGGGGCGATTTCGTCTTCGTCTCTCGCCGAAAAGACTGTGACAGGTTATGCGAATCGCAAATGGTGAGGCCACCTCAAGCAGCAAAGCGCCACGTGAACGAGGCACTGCGGCTGCAAGGCCTCGATATTTCAATATGTTCGGCGCTCACTCGAATCGGATTTGGTGAGACTCAGTCTCACGAAGTCGATGCTTTGCCTTTGCTAACCATTTGATTCTCAACAATTTCGATCAGCCGACAGCTGTCCGGCGTTTAAACGAGAATATTTTGCGGCTCTCTGGGCCTTTTCCTCCATGCCCGGTCACCCAAGTTATCGGACATCTTTTCTCGCCGCCAACCCCGGCGGTTTCATGGTTAACAAACCGTTAAAGCGCCGTCACGGCGACGCCGGCGCATTGGAATTCGCCGCGTCGTCCGGCGTCTCGGCGGCCTGTGAAAACGGCGGCAAGCGCCCGTAAGTAGCAGCCGCGGCAAGGGCTTCGGCGGCGATGTCCCCTGCCCGCGCCAGCACTTTTCCCGGCGGCGCGACCAGCTTTGGGCCCCCACTCGCCAGATCGACAATCTTGGTCAGCGCATCCGCCAAAATGGTGAGTTGCGTGGCGGCGTCTCACGTCACGGGCGGCTCTTGCACATTGGGGTTCTAAGGTCGCACAACAGGGTTCATCGAGCGCCTCGCCTTTAAGGGGCGCTGGTGGCGTTTAGCCGCTCCTAAAAGCCCCATACAGAAGATTTCTCGAAGAGAGGGTATTCCGCAACGCGTCCGACGCGCGTGAGGCATAACCAAACGAGACGGCATTCGCCTCGTCTGCAAAGATTGGCCGTGTATCGTTCTATTCGGCCATCAGGGGAAAACTCCTCAAGGCTGATGTGCTCGACGCGAGCGTCGGCGCCGTATATCTCATGCGCCTTGGCTTGGGCGAACCGCAGGGCTGCATTCTCGGCGCATGTCGCGTAAACGGGTTCGAAGCCGTTGCACTTATAGACGTGCATGGATTCAATCATGGCCACCCCTCCGCAAAGCGGAATTGCCGCTCGCCACTGAAGGCGACGGCATCGGTAAAGGCATACGCGCCATCCTTCATCGGATGGGTTTCGTTACTCGTAATCTTCACTCGTACACGCAGATATCGAGCAACTCATGAATGAAGGCTTTGTGGCTTGAATTGGACGATTCGGCAATTAATGCGAAGCCAGTTCATTTTATGGCGTGGAGTGACAAATCTGCCACAGCACGCTGGATAAAACCCAAAAGGGAGAGTCGCTTAATCCGCCGGCACGTTATTCGGTTCCTGGATCGCGATGCAATTGCTGATGCGCCGGCCCCAGATCGAGGGTTTTGCCGCCATCGCCGCGCCTGCCAACTGCTTCGATTTCTCCTTTCTCGGGCACTGTCCGCGATCCGGGCTTTGTCGTTTTCACGCGGGCGGAAAATGATGGAAGGGCGAGACTAAAATCGTCACGACGGGTTGGCTGGCGCGCGCAGTCGTAAATGCGTCAACCACGCCGAAGCCTTTTTGAAAAGGGCTGGTGGTTTTAATGTATGTCAATCACATTGCATCACTTCACATTAAGGCGTTGCGTGCAAATTCCCGATTGTTCCGGCGATGGAAAAACCCTTATCGGCCGCGGAACCTAGAGTGATAACGAGCAACCGGAGCGCAATCATAAGAAACTTTCTCTCGCGCTTTGCGAACGACGAGTCTGGCGCCACGGTGTCGCGAGCCAGCTTGATATGAGAATATCGAACTTCGCGCCAAAAAAGCCGTCGAATGGGTTCATCCTCAGTCTCTGTTGCGGAGTTGCCTACACAGGCCGCATACGCGCGCGCAGAAGTCCTGGCCCGGCTCGACCATACATGGCCCGTTTGAGGGTTTTGAGGCGGTTGATCTGTCCTTCCGTTTGGCCGTTGCTCCATTGCTCCGTGATCGCGTTTATCACGCCGCCCTCTGTCTCAAAATCTCTGACGACGGACTCCCCTCCTCTATCTTGCACTCGCGGCGCCGCGCCAGATCGTGGAACACGTCGCCGAGCCTTTTCTTGATCGCGCCAAAAATCGTCTTCTTACGGTATTTCGGAATGAAAACCACATGATATTTACACTCCCATGTGGCATGGTTCAGATGATGCTGCTGCGTCATTAGGGTCTCCTTTGGGGATAGCGGTTCCCTGATGAGATCCTTCTCATTGATACGCGCGGCGGCAGGCTACTCACGGAAACGTTGAACTGCCGTTAGTCGCTCCAGCACAGCTGGAGGCTTAGCGTCCGAGTTAACCCCCAAAAATTTGCGACAGCCCCGAAAAGACCACTTCGCTCCCTCACAGCCGCGATCGGGCTCACGATTTTGCTTTCTGGGCGGCAGTCGCTCTGCCCACGCGAACCGCGGGCATTTGGCGGCTGGCCCTTGTAAACGACCGAGGGTGGCCCCACGTTGGAATTAGCTTGCTGGCACTCGATATAGGAGAGTGCCAGCAAGCTTTTTGCTCATTACTTTGCCCAGCGACGATCCTCCGCGACAGTCGCCGGCCCAGAATAAGGAAGAAACCAATATGACGTTCCGTCCCCTGCACGACCGAGTCGTAGTCAAGCGCCTCGAAGGCGAAGAGAAGACCAAGGGCGGCATCATCATTCCCGACAGCGCCAAGGAAAAACCCCAAGAAGGCAAAATCATTGCAGTCGGCCCCGGTGCCCGTGACGAAAGCGGCAAGCTGGTTCCTCTGGACATCAAGGTCGGCGACAATATTTTGTTCGGAAAATGGTCTGGCTCTGAAGTCAAGATCGACGGCGAAGACCTCCTCATCATGAAGGAAAGCGACGTCCTCGGCGTCGTCGCCTGACGACCCCCGCTTTCGCTTAACTTCTCTCGATCTCCTCTGGAGTTTAAAGACAATGGCTGCCAAAGACGTTCGTTTCTCCACCGATGCGCGCGACCGCATTCTACGCGGCGTCGAGATCCTCAATAACGCCGTGAAAGTGACGCTCGGCCCGAAAGGCCGCAATGTCGTCATCG
>PLZT01000134.1 GCA_003152255.1 Methylocystaceae bacterium
GTCACCGAAAATCCAACATAGCTCCATGAGTTCCGGTGGACCGGAATTCTTTCTCGGCCACTCGTCGTCGCGCGCTCCGATAGTCGACGAGCAATTAGCTGCCGCTCCAGGGGCCGAGCCCGTGAGACCGGGGCACTTATGCCTCCTCGCGGTTGGAAACCGCCACACAAGCTTAAGACCAACTATACGGCGCAAGGAACGGCTCGAATCCGGAACCATCTCGCCTAATTTTTCTTCGACGCACAAAGGGGCGCCTTTCCTAATTTTCGCGGAAAGCTCCGGTGCCCCCAGCCACTTGTTTCTAAATGGCTTTCTCGCTTCTCGGGCTCTGAAAGCCGCCAGTTTCATGTTGCGTCGCGCCGCATCAATCACAATTGATTTCCAATGAGTTTCAGAGAAGCGCGACAACTCCACGCGACATGGCGACATTCGCCCCGCCCACAATCGCCGACCCGCGGGCCCAGGGAGTCGGCGAACTGGCGCGGGCGCGGGGCGGCGATCCCGGAAAGAAAAAACCCGGCCACAAGGGCCGGGCTTTTTTTGGGCTAAGTTGTAAAGAAAAACCCGGCCGCGAAGGCCGGGTTTCTTTTTGGATAGGCTTGCCGCCGATCAGTAATTGGCGACGACCGGAGCCGGGGCGCCCCAGTTGAAGTGATAGTTCACGCCCGCACGGACGATATTGCCGACGAATCGCGTGCTGGCCTGGGTGGCGACCAAAGCCGCGGTGACCGGCCGGAACGATTCGCCAATCGAAACGAGGGGCGGCAGCGTGTAAGTCAAACTGCCGAGGTCGTAATACAGATATTCGAGCTTGGCGCTCCAGTTCGGCAGGAACATCCATTCGATGCCGCCGCCGGCGGTCCAACCGACCTGGGTGCTGGAACGGCTCCCACCGGTGGAGGCCGCGGGAGCAAGGCAAGGACCGGGGAGGGGAGAGGAGCAGTCGTTGTTCGCCTGAAAGATCGACGCGCTCGAGGAGACTCCGCCGTAGGCGAGACCGCCCGTGCCATAGATGAGCAAGGTGGGCAATGCGAGGTACCCGACGCGACCGCGCACCGTGCCGAAATAGTCGAGTTGCTTCTGGGTGGAGAGGGTGGTGGCCATCGTCTCCCCCGCGGAGTAATAGCCAGGGACCGGGGCCGGCCCCAAAGGCGCTATGTTCGCGGAAGACAGTGATCCATTGCCGTCGGCCACTCCCTGGATGTCCGCCTCGAGGCCGACGACGAAGTTTTGTTGAAACTGGAAGTTGTAGCCTGCCTGACCGCCGCCGATGAACGCGCCCGCGTTGGTCGTCTGCGCGCCGGTGCTGGCTCCTACGGCGGAAATCGTGCCGACCCATGCCGGCAGCCACCCCGGGTCGCCCCCCAGGGGGCCGGACACAAGGGTGGTTCCGCTGCTGTCGGACCACGCTCCACCGGCGTTCAGACCGACATAGAAGCCCGTCCACATCGGGGGCGGCGGCGGGGGGACGTAAATCGGCGCTTCCTTGCGCGACGGAAGGTCAGCGGCGAACGTCGAGCCAGCGGTCAGCGCCAATGCGATAGCGGTGGCGCTGAAAAGAGCCTTTTTCATTGGAATGCCCTCAGCCTATTTAGAATCACGTTTGACCGTGGAAAGGATCGACGCGCGGACGCAGTAGTCAAGTAAATTTACGCCAATCGGCCCGATCCCGTTCATTTTTGGAGACCTGTGATAAATCCGTCACATACTATGCTCAATGAAAACAATAACGGGCCGCTTCGTGGCGTCTGGTTATTGGGAACCGTTCGCTCGTTTAGATAAGGCGAAGTGATTCGCTGGCGCAAGAGCGCCGCCTTTTGTCGTGGGTGTTTTTGTGCGTAAACTCTTCGCGGGCTGCAATATGCAGCATAAGATTAGATACCTCCATATCGACGCCGGCGAAATATTGATTCAAACTTTCCGGCCACTTTTTCGCGCCAATGGCCGAAGCGCCGACCCGCGATCCAAAGACGTCGCCAGGGCGTGGCGACATGCTGTTATCCGCTTGCCCGCGATCGGCGACTTTTCAGACTTTCCTGAAAGGCCAGCGCGCGAGCGCGGCTCGCGTCCAATGACCGCTCGCCCAACACCCCGCGACGCCGAGAGCGGGCGATAGGGGATAAGCGCGAACGGAGGATTCATTTGGAAATATTATCTTCGTCTCGCGGCTCTTTTGCCGGCTCGATTGGCAATAGGACGAGCAGGTTGGACACCCGTCCCAAGGACCAGGCGACGATCCTGTTCGCGAAAGCCGCGACGATGGCGTTCGATCTCGCCTCGGCCGACGGCGCCCGAATCATGTTCGCGAGCATCGGGAAGAGCGTCACCGTCACGATCGCCGCGCCGACGATCGCCGAAGCGTGTTCCGGCGTCATCTGGCCGGTTTGTCCGCCAAGATAGGTAATCGCGACGACGAGCGACAACGTCGTCGACGAAAGCAGCGCGAGAGCGGGCAGATCGCTTTTCGCAAGCACATTTTTGTAAATATAGAGCGGCGGGATGCGAATGAACAAGAAGGCCAGGGTGAACAGCACAAGGCGGCCGATATTCGCGGGACTCGACACCAGCGACGGCAGATCGAACGCCACGCCGCTCGCGGTAAAGAACAGCGGGATGAAGAAACCCGAGCCGATCGACGTGAGTCGGTTTTCGAGCGCCCGCCCTCCGCTTCCGGAAAAGAACAGGGTGACAGCCATGCCGGCGGCATAGGCGCCGA
>PLZT01000475.1 GCA_003152255.1 Methylocystaceae bacterium
AAGGCGACGATGGAGGTCGAGGCCATCGACGAGGGCGTGCTGGCGCGCATTCTCGTGCCGGGCGGAACCGAGAATGTCGCCGTCAATACGCCCATTGGCGTGATCGCGCTGGATGGAGAGGACGCCTCCGCCGTCCCCGCGCCCACCGCCGCGCCGGCGCCGGCCGCCGCGCCCTCGGCGCCCGGGCCCGCAATCGCCGCCGCGCCCGCGCCCGAGACGGCAATCCCGGCCGCGGCCAAGCCGGCGCCCGAGCCCGAAGTTCCGCCGGGAACCGCCATGGTGACCATGACCATGCGCGAAGCCCTACGCGACGCGATGGCCGAGGAAATGCGCCGCGACGGCGACGTGTTCATTCTCGGCGAGGAGGTCGGCGAATATCAGGGCGCTTATAAGGTCACGCAGGGCCTGTTGCAGGAGTTCGGCCCGCGCCGCGTCGTCGATGCGCCGATCACCGAATATGGCTTCACCGGACTCGGCGTCGGCGCGGCCTTCGCCGGGCTGCGCCCCATCGTCGAATTCATGACCTTCAACTTCTCGATGCAGGCCATCGACCACATCGTCAACTCCGCCGCCAAGACGCTCTATATGTCCGGCGGGCAGGTGCATTGCCCGATCGTGTTTCGCGGCCCCAATGGCGCGGCGGCCCGCGTCGCCGCCCAGCACAGCCAGGATTACACCGCATGGTATTCGGCGGTTCCCGGCCTCAAGGTGGTCGCGCCTTCCACGCCCGCCGACGCCAAGGGTCTGCTCAAAAGCGCCATCCGCGACAATAATCCGGTGATGTTTTTGGAGAACGAGATTTTATACGGCAAGACCGGCGAAGTGCCGTCGCTGGACGAATTCCTTATTCCCATCGGCAAGGCGCGCATCGCGCGGGCGGGCCGCGACGTGACGCTTGTGTCTTTTTCGATCGGCATGACCTATGCGCTCGCGGCGGCCGGGGAGTTGGCGAAGGAAGGCATCGACGCCGAGGTCATCGATCTGCGCACGCTGCGGCCGATGGACGTTCCGGCGATTGTCGAATCTGTCAAGAAGACGCACCGTTGTGTCGCCATCGAAGAGGGCTGGCCGCAATGCGGCGTCACCGCCGACATCGCCGCGCGCGTGCAGGAGGAGGCGTTCGACTGGCTCGACGCGCCGGTGCTGCGCGTGACCGGCAAGGACGTGCCCATGCCCTACGCCGCCAATCTGGAAAAGCTGGCGCTGCCGAGCGTCGCCGAGGTGGTCGCGGCGGCGAAGGCGGTTCTTTATCGTTAGAAAGGAAACCCGCGCCATGAAGCCACAGCGCCGAAACAACGCTCTCGTGCTCGCCGCCGCGCTCATCGCGGCGCTGCTGACCGCGTTTACGCCCTCTCGCGCGACAAGGAACTGGCGGGCGATCTTCTGAAGGCGCTGTTTGGGCTGTCCGGCGGCACGACGGCGGGTGGGTGACCGATTTTTTTGAGGGAAGGCGACAATGACCACCGCCGCGTCAGCGCAAGATCCAACAGTCCTCATCTTCGCCTCGCCGCTGGCTCGCCGGCTGGCGAAAGAGGCCGGCCTCGACATTGGCGCGCTTAAGGGCTCGGGCCCGCATGGGCGCGTCATCGAGCGCGATGTTCAGGCATTGGTGGCGAGCGGCGCGCGCTCCGCGCCGGCCCAGGCTTTCGCGCCCGCGCCTTCGGCCGACGTGACCAAGAAATTTTACGTGCTCGATTCTTATGAGGAAATCCCGCATGATTCGATGCGCAAGGCCATCGCGCGCCGGCTCACCGAAGCCGCGCGGAGCATCCCGCATTTTTATCTGACCTGCGATTGCGAGATCGACGCGCTGCTGCGCCTGCGCGAGGAGGCGAACATGGCCGCGCCCGGCGCCGACGAGGGCAAGCCGGCCAATAAAATCTCGGTTAATGATTTCATCGTCAAGGCGCTGGCTTTGGCGCTGCAAAAGGTTCCCGACGCCAATGTGACCTATACGCCGGAGGCGATGCTGCGGCACAAGGCGAGCGATGTCGCCGTCGCCGTGTCGATCCCCGGCGGGCTGATCTCGCCGATCGTGCGCAATGCGGAGGCCAAGAGCCTGAGCGAAATCTCGAATGAGATCAAGGAACTTTCGCAACGCGCCAAGGAGCGGCGGCTAAAGCCCACCGACTATGAGGGCGGCGTCAGCGCTGTGTCGAATCTCGGCATGTTCGGCGTCAAAAACTTCACGGCGGTGATCAATCCGCCGCAATCGACCATTCTGGCGGTGGGCGCCGGCGAGCCGCGCATTGTCGCGCGGAACGGCGCGGCCGTGGTGGCGACGATCATGACCGTGACGCTGTCATGCGATCATCGCGCGGTCGACGGCGCGCTCGGCGCGGTGCTGCTGGCGGCGGTGAAACGCTTCATCGAACATCCGGCCGCGATGCTGGTTTAAAGAAAAAGCCCGGCCGCGAAGGCCGGGCTTCTTTTGGGATCGGCTTGCCGCCGATCAGTATTTCGCGATCGTCGGAGCCGGGGCGCCCCAGTTGAAATGATAGTTCACGCCGGCGCGCACGACGTTGATCTCCGGATGATGGTTGTTGCCCAACTCCCAACCGGTGTAGGCGCCATAAATTCCGCTGCTGGCGAGATCGACATAGAGATATTCAAGCTTCG
>PLZT01000552.1 GCA_003152255.1 Methylocystaceae bacterium
ATCAAAACCGCGGCTCTCGGAGTCTTAGTCATGAGCGGCGCTGTTCGTCGCGCTTCTCGCGTGTTTCTGTTCGCGAGGCGCGCCACCTTACGCGCGTGCATCACATCGCCCAAAGGTCGACGCGCCATCAACGCCATCCATGGATCGAAACTGGCGGCCTCGGGGTTAACTGCTCTTTCCATACCACGCTCGGTTGCATTTCCAGTCTCATTGCTATCGTGTGAAGAAAGACATGCGCCCCGACTCGCGCGTTGTGCGAGAGCCGTCTTTCCATTGAAATGACGCTCGGCTAGCAAATTAATTCCCTCTAAAAGGCGCCTTGCCGACATGAGGTCATCTTTTGCCTTGGATGCCTGCCCCTGTCATGGNNATGTGATGCGTAGGCCGTCTTGCTGAACGTTCGGCTTCAACGCAATATGGGTAACTCAGCGGAGCAAGTTCGTTCTGGCGAGATCAATGACCTCGTCGCCCCGACCGTTCATCACGGCCTTCATCACATAGAGGCTGAAGCCTGTCACCTGCGCGAGATCGGTCTTCGGCGGCATCGACAGCTCCTGCCGATTGGTCAGCACGTCGAGCAGCGCCGGGCCGTCATGCGCCAGGACCTCCCGCGCGGCCGCCTCCAGTTCGCCGGGATCCTCGACCCGACGGGCAAACACGCCCATTGCTCGCGCCATGGCGGCGAAATCCGGGTTGACCAGTTCGACGCCGGTTTCCAGCATTCCGGCCACCTTCATCTCAAGCTCAACGAAGCCGAGTGCGCCGTTGTTGAAAATAACTATCTTTACGGGCAGCTTCTGCTGCACGAGCGTGATGAAATCGCCCATCAGCATTGCAAAACCGCCGTCGCCGCAGAGCGCCACCACTTGCCTTCCGGGAAAAGCTGCCTGCGCGCCGATAGCTTGCGGCATGGCGTTGGCCATGGAGCCGTGCGCGAACGAACCCACTAAGCGGCGGCTTTCACTGAGCTTCAGGTATCGAGCCGCCCAGATCGTCGGCGTTCCGACATCGCAGGTGAAAACAGCGTCGTCAGCCGCGAGTTCGCTCATCATTTTCGCCAGATATTGCGGGTGGATTGGCTTGCGGCCGGGATGTCCGACGGCGAGTTCGTCGAGCCCTTTTCGCGCTTTCGCGTAATTCGCAAGACAGCCATCGAGATGATCGCGATCCGGCTTCGCTACCAGAAGGGGAGCCAGCGCGCCGAGCGTGGCCGCGATATCGCCGACAAGACCGAGGTCTATCGGGCAACGCCGGCCCAGATTTGCCGCGTTCAAATCGATCTGCGCGATCCTCGCGTCGGTCGGGTAGAACTGGCGGTAGGGGAAGTCGGTCCCGAGCATCAGCAGCATGTCGCATTCCAGCATCGCGTGATAGCCCGAGCTGAATCCGATCAGGCCGGTCATGCCAACGTCGTATGGATTGTCATGCTCCACGCCTTCCTTCCCGCCGAGGGCGTGGACGATGGGAGATTTCAATGCTTCTGCTAAGCGCATGAGCTCTGGACGCGCGCCAAAGCAGCCGCGTCCGCAAAGCAGTGTCACGCGCCGCGCAGCGTTAAGCATCGTGGCCAGAGACTCGAGGTCGCGATCACGCGGGCGGATAACGGCGGGCGGCGGGAGCAGATCGGCTGACAGGCGCGTGCCGATGGGTGTTTTCAGCAAAGCGACGTCTCCAGGCATGACTATGACGGCGACCCCACGTTCGCCGACGGCGACGCGGATGGCGGTTTCCAGAACACCCGGCATTTGCGCTGGATTTGTCACCATCTCGCAGTAATGGCTGCATTCCTGGAAGAGATTCTGCGGATGGGTTTCCTGGAAGTAATTGCGGCCCATCTCGGCGGTCGGGATCTGAGCGGCGATCGCCAGCACGGGCACGCGCGAGCGATGGCAGTCGAACAGGCCATTGATAAGATGTAAGTTGCCCGGACCGCAACTACCGGCGCACACGGCGAGATTCCCGGTCAGATGCGCCTCCGCCCCGGCGGCGAACGCGGCGCTCTCCTCATGGCGAACGTGGATCCAGTCGATCTCGCGTTGCTTTCTCAGCGACTCCGTTATCCCGTTGAGACTATCGCCCACGAGCCCATAGATACGTCTGACGCCCGCCTGAAGCAGCGCGCGGGTTAGCATGTCGGCAACTGTCTCAGTGCTCATGAACCAACACCTTTTTGGCGCGTGATAGTGCGATCATGGGATGCGTCGTACCAAGCGCTCTTACGAACATATTCGCCACGGATCAGACTTTGCCGTTGGCGCGTGACGCCAAAGCTGAAGAACGCTCATATGCAAGGCGCCCTGTTACGATTCATAACATCTCAAGAGGGCCGTCCGGTAGCGGCGGGAACTACTCAAAAATACCGAAACAAGGCGGAACGACGTTTTGTTTGCCGATGATGCGGTTGTTGAATTCGTCTGGGAATATTGCCGCTTCGCTCGCGGCGATGCGCCTTGCCCATACTCGGCAATCCCCTTGCTGAACAAAATGAGTAATTTCCGATCCTATGCGGCGCCGTTGACGGGCTCCTATAGTTGACGGGCTCCTATAAACGAAATGTTGGATCACAAACCAAAGGTCATGATTGTGGATAAACAACGCATCTTGGGCGCTGCCGAAACGCGCAAGGAACATGTTCAGGTTCTCTCGACTTCATGTCTCGAATTGCGACCGTGCAGAAGCGAAGCAGAGGTAACGGTTGACGCCCTTGCCCTCACTCGTTGCAATTCACAAACGGCGCAAGACGAAGCCCGCGACGATAAGTTATCGGCGCCATTCGACGTCCTTGCCGGAAATTGGATAGTTAGCCATGTCGATTGATTATTATTTTGAGCGTGGGTTGGATCGCGCGGATAAGGGTTTCATGTGTGTGAGCGACGCGCGTCGCCAATTGTGGTTTTCCGTCGTGGTTTTCGGAATCTGTGTGGCGCTGTTTTTGTATAACCTGTCAACAATTTCTTCGCCACGGAATGAGATAACACATCGTGGTGGAGCCGGGGTCCAACAACCACAGCTCATGCTTTGGAAAGAAGCGGCGAATAATACGTCGGTGTCACTTCCGACGACTGCAACACATAAAGACAGTGAGCGCCGAGGAAGAGCGGCAACGAACACAGTTTTTGGACTATTTCTTGTGAACAGTGTCGCGCGAAAAATGAATTGTTAGTTAGAGAAATAGACCTTGCAAGAAGGCGAAACCTGTCATCGTGGCCTTACGCCGTAAAGCATTCGGCGTGATGGAGAAGGAACGTCTTGTTAATGATGCTCTGCTGCATGCCTTTGATGTTTTGTTGTGGTGCCAAATGACAAAGGCAAGATTCGATTTTGTGATTCCGACTTGGCGTTGTCTGTTCGACATCGACAACTTTCCGAATTTGAAGATATCCCATGGCGAGGCGTATTCAAGCCGTTGCTGAAACGTGTCCGCGCCTACAACAATGAGTAGTTTCCGAGCCTATCGGGCAGCATGGCCGGCCGTTAAAATTGTAACGTTCGATCGGCAATCAAACGGACCCTGTTTCCGAAATCTTTCGCAATCAACGGGCGGGGGGTCTGACTGCGGGTACGAGCCAGAACAATGGAGAACCGACTGTGAAAACCACAATTATATTGACCGCGAGCCTCCTCGCCTTGTTCGCCGCGGCGCTATCGGCACAGGCCCAGGGCATTATTGGGGGCGGTGAAAGAGGGGCCGAGGTTGGTGGACGCGCGGCCGGACGCGTAGGCGGTGTGGTTGGCGGCGCGGCGGGTGGTGTCGTCGGTGGCGTCAGAGGCGCGGTGGGAGCGCCGCGGCATCATCACTATGGCTCATACCATCATGATCATTATCATCACCATCACCACTATTATCATTAATCGCCGTGCTCGGCTTGCGTGCGAATTACAGAGAAAACGGGTGAAACTTACCGATGACGGTTCGAAACTCCTCGGTGGGCGGGGCTGATTTTGTCGGACAAGTTCAGGAACGATGCGTCTTGTCCAACGAGCAGGCTGAAAAAGTCCGGCGCGCTTGGCGAGATCCTAGCCAAGAGCGAGGATAGATAAGGTTACTGCGCGCCGTCGAGGTCATGTTCGACGGCGCGGGCTGTTCCATATTGGAGGCTTCCATGACGATAAATGCCGAAGGCGCAATAGCAGATTTCGCGGCGGATTTTGCCGCCTTGCGCGAGGATGTCCGCACCTAGCTGAAGCGATTAGCCAGCTGGTGCAACATCCGACACGAGTGGCGGGAGATGCGGTCGAAGACGCCAAGAACAAGATCGCAAGCGCGGCCGACGAAGCACAGACCAACGTCCGAGCAGCGAGCAGCGAAATCGAGACCAACATCAAACGCAACCCGTTGACGGCGGTGCTGATCGCCTTTGGCATTGGACTGGCGCTCGGGGTGATAACCAGGCCGCGCGGGTGATCGCAAATGATCCATTGGCTCATCAGCCTTTTGGGGCTTTGACTGAACGGCGCTTTCGAGATTTCTTGCTGGGCGTCGGTGCCGTGGCGGTGGTGGCCCTTCTTGGCGCCGTCGCTCTGGGGTTTGGCACTCTCGCCGCCTACCTCTAACCCCTACGACATCGACGAGGTTGCGCATGCGATGCGCAGGGCGATTGAGATGACAAAGGAAGAGCGTATCGAGCGGCATCAAGCGCTTATGGGGCGCGTTCGCCAACACAACGCGTGTAACTGGATGCGGAGCTTTTTGCGGGCTTTGAGTTCGTGCCGTGAACAATTGCCGACAATGCCGGCGCGAGTAG
>PLZT01000106.1 GCA_003152255.1 Methylocystaceae bacterium
CTTCAGCGCGCAACTCATCGATTGAAGCAGGTAACTCAAGCCAGGAGAGCGAAGATAAGCAGAAAAAACACGGCAGCCCGCGATCAATTCAACATGGATGTTTCCAGTGGTTCCGCGGAAATGTCCTGGAGTCCATGTCATGCTACCGCCAATTGAGGATCTGAAACATTACTGCATCTTTCTCGATTTCGACGGCACTCTGGTGGAGATCGTGGATCACCCGGATGACGTGCAAGTCGACGCGTCGACGTTGCGATTTGTCGAAAGATTGCGCGGCAAGGTAGGGGACGCTCTCGCGCTCATCTCGGGAAGAGATATCGACGTCGTTGATCGCCTGTTGCATCCTCTCGTACTGCCGGTCGCCGGCGTGCATGGTCTACAGCGCCGCGACGCGGCAGGCCGGCTTCATACGCCAGTCATTGACCAAAGCGTTGTGGAAGCCATCGCAAACGATATCGAAACGACGTTTAGCGAAGAGCCGGGCGTCGCAATCGAAAAGAAGACAGGCGCAGTGGCGTTGCACTATCGGCTGCGGCCGGACTTCGAAACGCGTTGTCTCGCGCTCGCGCAAAAAATTGTGGACGATCGACCCGAACTACATTTGATTACGGGAAAAATGGTTTGCGAGATCAGGATCGACGGAAATGATAAGGGCGCCGTGATCGAGACGTTTCTCGCCGAACCCCCGTTCAGGGGCCGAAAGCCGATCTTCGCGGGCGACGACATAACCGACGAATGCGGCTTTTCCGCCGTCAACGCCCGTGGGGGCGTATCGATCAAAATTGGCGGAAGTCCCAGCAATGCGAAATTTCACGCCGAAAGCGTCGCTGATCTTCGCAACTGGTTCGAAGGGCTTCTGACAGGTGCGCGAACGTCGAGGGTCCAATGAACGATCTCGAACTCGGCGTCATCGGAAATTGCGCTATTGCGGCGCTCATCGATCGTGACGCATGCGTGGTGTGGTATTGTGTGTCGCGCTTCGATGGAGACCCCGTCTTTCACACCCTGTTAGGCGCGCCGAGAGATGCGCCGGACGCTGGCGTGTTCGCAATAGAATTGGAAGATCACGTTCAAAGCACCCAACGTTACGTCGCCAATACGGTGGTGCTCGAGACAGAGCTGCACGGAAAGCATGGTTCGATCCGGGTCACGGATTTCATTCCCCGCTTCCTTTGGCGAGACCGCATATTTCATCCGCAGACCCTGGTGCGCCGGCTAACACCGATTTCAGGCAGTCCACGCATCAGGATTCGCGTTCGCCCGCGTTTCGAGTTCGGCGCCGCGGCTCCGGTGCTCACTTATGGATCGCACCATATCCGTTATGTTGGACCGAACACGACCTTGCGGCTGACGACAAATGCGCCGGTCGATTTCATTCGCGACGAGACGTTCTTCAATCTGCGGGGGCCGCTCGAGTGCATTCTCGGTCTGGATGAAACGCTGAGTGAAGGGATCACGCAGACTGCTGCGGCGTTCGAGGAGCGCACGCGCAGCTACTGGCAGCACTGGGTGCATCGCTTGGCAATTCCGTTCGAGTGGCAAGACGCCGTCATTCGGGCGGCCTTGACTCTCAAACTTTGCACCTACGAGCCGACCGGAGCAATTGTCGCGGCGCTCACGACAAGCATACCGGAAGGCCCTGGCACGCAACGCAATTGGGACTATCGCTTTTGCTGGGTGCGCGACGCCTATTTCGTGGTTCGGGCGCTAAATCGTCTTGCGGCCGTGCGCAAGATGGAGAACTATTTTCGCTGGCTGATGAATATCGTCGCCTCGTTGAACGACAATGATATCCAGCCGGTCTATGGTGTCGGTCTCGAAGCAGACCTGCATGAAAGAATTGCTACGGCGTTGCCCGGCTATCGCGGCATGGGGCCGGTCCGCATTGGAAACCAGGCGCATCAGCATCTGCAACATGACTCTTACGGGAGCGTGATTCTCGGCGTCGCGCAAGCGTTCCTTGATCAACGCCTTTTGTCGCCGCCGAACCGCGTGGATTTCCTGCATCTCGAGGATATGGGCCGCAAGGCCTTGCAGCTCTACGACAAACCCGACGCAGGCATGTGGGAGTTCAGGACGCGTGCGCGCATACATACGACGTCCAGCCTGATGTGTTGGGCGGCGGCGGACCGGTTGGCGCGGATCGCGGAATATATCGGCGAAACGGAGCGCGCCAGCGATTGGAGCACGGGCGCGGAACGCATCAAGAAAGTCATCCTGGAGCGCGCATGGTCTCAAAAGCGTGAAGCCTTCGTTGAATCCTTCGACGGCGAGCATCTCGACGCGAGCGTCCTGCTGATGATGGACGTCGGCTTTCTCGATGCATCCGACCCACGCATGGTTTCTACCATGAAACAATTGGAGGCGGTTCTTGCGCACGGTCCGCATATGATCCGCTATGAGGCGCCCGACGACTTTGGAGTTCCCGGAACGGCTTTCAATACATGCTCCTTCTGGCGCATCGAAGCTCTAGCGCGGATGGGCCGCGTGGACGAAGCCCGCGAACATTTCGAGGCGCTTCTTGCCCTTCGCAACCGATTGGGGCTTATGTCGGAGGATGTCGATCTTCAAACCGGAGAATTGTGGGGAAACTATCCGCAAACCTATTCATTGGTTGGGATCATCAACTGCGCGGTGCGATTGTCGCGCTCATGGGAGAAGGCGATATGAGACGTCTGGTAGTTGTATCTAACCGCGTCGCGGATCCTTCGCGCGGGGAAGCTTCCGGCGGGTTGGCCGTCTGCATTCTCGACGCCCTGCGCCGACGCGGCGGGATGTGGTTCGGTTGGAATGGCGAGATTGTCGCCGATGACGCCGAAATCGTCCCGGCNNCTCGGATTTTCGAATGAGGTTCTGTGGCCGGTCCACCATTATCGTCTCGATCTCGCGCACTTTACCCTGGAAGCCGCCGAAGGCTACCGAAGGGTCAATGCTCGTTTCGCCGAGAAGCTGTCGCCAATCGTAAACCGGAGCGATTTGATCTGGGTGCATGACTATCACCTCATTCCGCTCGGCGCCGGCCTGCGGGCGCGGGGCGTCGGCAATGAAATCGGCTTCTTCTTTCATATTCCGTTTCCCCCGCCGGAGGTTTTGTCCGCGACGCCCGAACACGAATGGTTGATGAGTTCCCTCCTCGAATATGACCTCGTGGGCTTTCAGACGATATCGGACCAAGCGAATTTCTGTCGCTTCGTATGCGATTTCATGGGCGGCGAAATGACTGGCCCCGACACATTGTGCGTCGCCGGCAAGTGTCTGAGGGCTTCTGTCTTTCCGGTCGGGATCGACGTCGAGTCATTTGTCGCCATGGCGCAAAGCCCGGAGGCGGATGAGAGAGTTCAACGAACTCGGCGGCAGGCGGAACCGGGTTTATCCGTCATCGGTGTCGATCGCCTGGATTATAGCAAGGGCTTGCCAGAAAAATTCAGGGCCTTCCGACGCCTGCTCGAAATGTATCCCGACAAATGCAAGCCCGCGAGCTTGATACAGATCGCGTCGCCAACCCGCGATGATTTGGAGGCCTATATCGATATCCGTCACGAACTTGAAGCGCTGTCGGGGGCGATCAATGGACAATTCGGCGACTTCGACTGGACGCCTGTGCGTTATATTCACCGAGCGGTCGAACGCGACACGCTGGCAGCTCTTTACCGCGGAAGCAGGATTGGCCTGGTCACGCCGTTGCGCGACGGTATGAATCTCGTCGCGAAAGAGTATGTCGCCGCCCAGGACGAGGCTGATCCCGGCGTTCTTATTTTGTCGCGCTTCGCGGGCGCCGCCGAGGATCTCCAAGAGGCGTTGATCGTCAATCCTTACGACTTGGAAGAAGTAGCCCACGCGATGCGCAGGGCGATTGAGATGACAAAGGAAGAGCGTATCGAGCGGCATCAAGCGCTTATGGGGCGCGTTCGCCAACACAACGCGTGTAACTGGATGCTGAGCTTTCTACGGGCTTTGAGTTCGTGCCGTGAACAATTTGCCGACAATGCCGGCGCGAGTAGAGTTCGCCGTCGCACCGCCGATCAACACCGCGAATCGCTTGTCGCTATCCCCTCGCTATCAAGCGCCT
>PLZT01000095.1 GCA_003152255.1 Methylocystaceae bacterium
CTGGCGCGGCGCGGCGTTCTTGCGCTTTTGACCAAACCCCGAGCGCTTTGCCATTTCCGATCGCGCCGCCGCGTAGGCGGGCGCGACCATCGGATAATCGGACGGCAGGCTCCACTTCGCGCGGTATTCCTCCGGCGTCCGGCCAAGCCCCGCCAAGTGCCGGCGCAGCGACTTGAATTTCTTGCCGTCGTCCAAACAGACGAGGTAATCGGGCGTGATCGATTTACGAATGGAAACCGCCGGCTCCTTTTTTTCTTCCAGCGAAGCGGAAATTACCGGCCCGCTTGCAAGCTTCGCCAATGCCGCATGCACGGATTGAATCAGCGAGGGTAGGTCCGCTATTGGCAAGGCATTGTTGGCGACGAAGGCCGCCACGATGTCGGCGGGTAATTCGATTGGATTGAAAGATTCCGCATCGGATAGCACGGGAGAGTTCCTCGGGGCGCGGTTTAGATACCGATACGCTTCTCCTGTCCGCTCGTCGACACCCGTGTATAGCCGGAAATCATGGGCGGTTCGTTGAGCGGTCGCGGCGAGGGGCGCGGAGCGTCGGCGACTATTCAATTCTCTCGTTCGACATTGATACCCCAGCGCCGCGCTACCATGCAAGCCATCGCGCGATGCGAGGCCACATCACCGACGAGGAAATGGAAGCCCTCGCGCAATATTACGCCAGCATCCCGCATTGAGGCCGGGGTAACGCTTCCGTAAGCTACATGTTGCGCGCTGGTCGGCGTCGCCGACTCGCTGGCGCCTTATCGGGCTTGGTGGCCTTGATCGAGGCTGCGCTCTGGCCGGCGCTGCCGGCGACGCTGATCCGCTATGTGGTCGGCGTCGTCGTCTCATATGGTCGCCGCCGAAGCCGTAGAATCGCGAAGGGCAAGGTTTGAGGGCAAGGGCTACATCATCGCCAAAAGCCCTCAGCGCCGCTCCTAGGTCGCGTCGCCGACCCCATAAAGCCGGCCCCTCCGTCGCGCCGTCGGCATGTCCGGCGCATGAAAAAAACGCCTCGGCGCGGATCGCCATCACCACCTGCATGCCCTTTTGTTCCTTGGGATCAGAGCGCCCCGCCCTTTCGCTTAAGGGCGGGGCGTTTTTGTCGTCAGGCGGGATTTTTATACTGCGTCCATAACCAGCTTGGCGCCTTCGATGAAGGCCTTCGCCTCGTCGTCGCTCATCGGCAAGGGGGTCTTACGGCTTTGGGGGAAGAACGGCTTGAAATGGTCCAAGTCGTGGCCGAGGTGCCCGTTCAGCCGTGCATAAAGGCCGTCCAAGGGTCGCGCCTCCCCGTTCAAGTTGACGACGTCGCGCAGTTCGGACCACGTTGCGTCCCGCATCGCCCACGCCTTGCCGCACTCGGCGCTACTCTCGATATCTTCTTTAACCGCCTGTGCTTTACACGCCCTAAGGCGGGCCAGCGCCTGCTGCATTTCAATCCCGTCTACGTGTTCCGTGTCACTTGGCCGTTTCGGATACATCACGAACTCCCAAAAGGTTGGCCACGGGGCATGCATGTGCGCCCCTACGTCTACCTTTACTCAGCGTGTTTTCCCTGATTTTTCGACATCATGCGATGGGACATTGATCGGCACGATGTGCTTGGCAGGCCTTTGTTTAAGGGTTGCGGCGCGCCGTTGTGTCGTCCCGCTGTGTACTGCCACTTGCGCTTGCAAGCCTGGAAGTGATGGGGGCGGTTTTCGGTGGTTTCGAGATGTCGGCCAGCCTGCACCGTGGCGACTGTTCGGCGGCCCTATGTCGAACCAATGCTGCTCACGCTCGTGCGGTGATGTCGATGCAACTCCAAGCCGCCATCACCTGTTCGCTTTGCAACCATCAGACGACGAAGACAATGCCGACGGATGATCGCCGCGTCGTACTGCGGGCACCTATCAGCCGCATGAAGCTGGCGAAATTGTCGGGGGCGTCTTTCACGCCGTGACGGCTCAACGGCCTCTTGCCTGATTGCGCAACATCACGCCTGGGCCGCATGAGGGGGGATTTTGAAGTTCATCCTCATCAATTTTTTCGCATAGACCTCCATGTCGCGGACGCGTCTTTTTTGTGCGTTGTTGGGGGTACTTGTCATCACATGCTCCTGCTTACAATCTGACATCACGGCTTTATTTACTCGCTGCGTTTTGCGTCGAATCTGCCTGCAACATTGATCGGAAACGATGCATAGGTACAGCGCTTCAGCAGCTGCAGGTCGCGGCGCGCCGCTGCTTCGAGCGCCACGGGGTTCTTTACTCAGTGGGTTTTTGCATCGAGCCCGCATGCAAATTGACGGGAGCGGCGATGCATATGCACGGCTAGGGAAAAATTGCCGCTCTAGCCAGTCATCAAGAAATCCGCGGCTGCTGCAATCTCGAGCATCGGTGACCGTCAAGTACTGGATGTGCGCGAGCCAAGAACGCGAGCGAAGGGCTTCACCTGCTGGTGAAGCGTGGAAAGATCCCGATGCGATGGTCCATCACGATGGTGTTGTACTTGGCGTCATTTTGCGCCCCCTTTTTGGGGCGGTGTCGTTAGTGCTGTTTTTTTCTATTAATTATTGTTGGAAGTGATTCTGGATTTAATTAGTCGTTGTAAACGGCACTTTCAGCACTTCCCTCCTGGCCCCTAAAAACAACACCACCAACACGGGCTGGGGGAGCGGCGACAGGGCGCCTGTCCGACGCCGACGCCATGGCCGTCGCCGAAGCCGTAGGAGCGCGAAAGGCGGCGTCGAGGAAGGGGAGGAGGGCTCCGTCAGCGCCAAAGCCCTCAGCGACGCTCGCCCGGTAAAGCGAAGCCCGTCCGCCCCCGTCACGTCGTCGCCATGTTCGGTGCAGTCTCGGCCAAGCCCGTCACATCCTTCCCTTTGGCCGACATCGCCGCCTGGTCGAACGCTTCAGGCGCCAGCGCGGGCCGTGGCGCCTAGTTGCGAGAAGGCGCGCGCGCGGATTGCGATCACCTGCTCGCGTTCCCCATTCTTCCAGATTGTTCGTCTGACCGAGGGGCGACGCTTATCCTCGAGAAGCATCCCACCCGACCTCAGGTCCTGCTTCAGCTGCAGCCATGCGGCAGGTGAACCGCAAATTTCGAAGAGCTTGCGCTTTGAGAAAAGGACCTCATTGGAACCGTCGGGCGCTTTATTCACGTAGCCGACGCAGCTGCTGTGTTTGTGATTCACCAGGCGCGCGACGAGGCCTTTTCTCAGGTCGACAAACTCGCGCCGATGCTGGCGTACATGGGCCGTCAGTAGCTCCATTGGATCTGACTCTGACTGTGGTTGACTGCTTGGTTTAGTCCCGGCGACAAGGTCGATATGCGCCTGCTCGCACGACAACAGCGCGTTGCCAAGTTCGCGGGATGACCAAGGAACGATGCCAAGCTTGATCGCCATCGCGCCGGCGGCAAAGATTGTCGCAAATTTCTCGTGCAGCCTGGCAAGGTCGCGCTGTCCGGAAACAATGCGACGCTTCGCCCCGCGTCGATAGCAATCTCGACGCGCGGAAAGCCAGTCACGCAGTCCTTGTTCATCGCGTTTCCGGCAGGCGACAAGGCCCTCGATAAAGCGAGTCGAGGCGACGCCGCAGTGGTTACGGGCAACGCGAACCAGCTCAGTTGCAAAGGCAGCGTGGTCGGCAAAACCGTACAGGTTCTCGAACGCGCCAGAGCCGCGAGCCCCGCACGCCAGCGGCACGTCGATCAACCGCGTGCGGTGTGCGTCGTCGATGTGACAATGGTCGTTGGTCGCCATCTCGTCGAGGGAAAGATTCGACGTGCTTAAAATGCCCATCCACCACGTCGCCGCAGCGGCCAAGTCCGTCAGCCGACCCTTGGTGGCTCCTTCGGCCAACCGCATTAAGGCCTTAGCGACCAAGCGGAACAACTTCTGCTTTTCATCGGCATCGATGCTCTTCGTCTCGTCTAGGACGAGGAACATCGCGTGGTGCAGCGCTGCAATCGGGTCGATCTTGTTGACCGTGTTGTTCCAGGTTTCTGAAAACGTCGGGAGCGGCAGATCAAGGTCGCAACCCCACATCGCCCCAGCCGCGGTGGCGATCCCCGACTTTCCAGACCCGGCAGCGCCGACCAGCTGGATCATCACCAGCTCGACCTTAAGGAGGTCACCAAGCGGCCCCACGAACGCCAGCGCCATCGCCATCATCAACCGGGTATTCCCCCGCGCGAAGGCGGCGAGCTTCTGCCAGCCGGCCAAGGTCCCCTTCTCACAAAATTTCCCGCCGCACCTTTTCACGTCGTTTGGAAGGCAGACCTCGAAGGTCTGATCGCCAATGACGGCGCCGCTCGGATACACGAACGATCCCTTCTGCCATCCCGACCGCGTCGCGACGCTGAACGTGACCTTCATACCGAACGCCGCCTGAAGTCGGGATGCAAACTCCCGCTGCGCGGCGCCCGACAACAGCGGCAACCGCAGCGCGGTTATCGTCGCTAGCGGGTTTGATCGATATTCGACGACCGATAGAATCTCCATCCGCGGCTTCTTACCGGCCTCAGCGATCTCGAGGCGAAAAAAATCCTGCCCGTCGCCGTGTCCCTTCGCCGCAATTGCAATATCACCGGTCAATTTGGCTTTGTCGCTCTTGGTCATATTCTCTCTCCGGGTTTTGGCACGCTGCTTCGACAGTCATGCATCAGCGACGCAGGTGGGCGCCGCTCGCGTGATCCTTTACCCATGGCGTTCTGAAGCCAGGCGACATCGTCGGTCGCCGCTAGCGCCACGACGTTCGACAACGATCTGATTTGAACCGATGCAATTGCGACGACAACAAACACGAGCAGCGCGCAGGCGTATAACCGCTGCGTGCATCCCTTATTTACTCCGTCGCAGAAATGGCCTTTTCGACGAGGCAGGACCATAAAACCGCCGCTAGCAGGCTCGAGAAATCATCGGAACCGGCACTGATGAAATCTCTAGAAGCGAGCGGCCTTGTCGGCGTGATCTGCGCGAATAACGGAGGAAATCACACAGCCTATCGTCGCGACGAACGGGCCGATGAATCGTCGAGCATGACATCAGGAGAGACCGCGGACATCGTAATAGATGGCGCCGCGCTGACGGCATGCTCCTTGAAGAGAAGAGGAAGCACGCCATCAAGCTTCATTCACCGACCGTTAAGACGGCTAGCCCGTCTTATTCACCCG